>NZ_JAMDLQ010000010.1:0-151012 GCF_024705715.1 Clostridium sp. LY3-2 | reverse complement strand
ATTTAAGGAATCAAAAAAGATTACTTAAAAAAGATTAGCCGATTTTTTTTACGGAAGAAAAATAAGAGAGGAGAACTTATATGAGTAACAAAAGGAAAAGGTTTTTTAAGTACTTATCAATTTTTATAACTTTAAATTTTTTAGTTAGTTTATTATTTCCAAATATTATAGCAAACGCAGCGCCGAATAATATTAATAATAATTTAGAAATTTCTATAACTAGCAATAAAGATAAGGTAGAGTCAGGAAAGCAGATAGAGTTTAAATTAGAGTATAGGGTTACAGGAGGACAAGGGTCTTTAAAAGAAGGAGATGTTTTAGAATTTGAATTACCAAAGGATTTTACAGATATAAAACCATCTTATCCTAAAGAGCATTTTAAAGAAGTTACTGTTTCAGGAAATACTGTTAAGGCTGTGTTTGGAAAAGGTGCAGAAACAGCTTTAGCTGGATACTTAACTATAAAAGCAAATGCAAAAGACGTAGACAAGCCTATAGATGAAAAGGTAACTGTAAATGTTAGTGGAATAGTTAAAACTCTAGATGTGCAAATAGTACCAGATCCAAATAAAGGTGCGAGTGGTGGAGTAGCTGATAGACAATTAATAAAAAGTGTTGATGGTGCATTTTCTTATGAAGACGGTAAACTTTTAGCAAATATAAGTAAACCTGCACTAGGTAAGGTTCAAAAATACACAGTATATGTTAACGAAAAATATGACACTATGTATAATGCTGTTTTTAGTGATAAGTTACCAAAAGGAAGTACCCTTTTAAAAGATTCAATAAAAATATTTGAAGAATCTAATGGTGGAAGAGAGAGAGAAGTAACAAGTGAATTTAGAAATAGAACAGCCCCAGGGGTTGATACTTTAAATATAAATTTTGGAGATACAAATAACAAATATAGAATTCAGTATTCAACAAGATATACAGAAGAGTTAGACAAGTATATAAACACTTCTTCTTTAACTCAATATAATAAGCCTAAAATAGAGAGTTCAACTATAGTAAGGCCTATTACAAAAAATGATATGATTTCAAAAGGTTACACTAGTGAAAATAGAGTTGAAAATGAAGATGGAACTAATTCTTATTATGTAAGTAATACTGGAGATATAGTTAATTATAAAATTTCAGTAAATCCTAATAACGGAAATATGAAAAATGCCCTGTTAGAAGATGTTTTTCCAAAGGGAATGGAAATAGTTAAAAATTCTTTAAGCATTTATCAAATAGATGAAAATGGCAATTTTTCATGGGTTACAGATAATTTTAAAGATAAAACAAAAATAGAAAATGGAAAGTTAACTATAGACTTTGGAAATTCTGATAAAAATTATACTGTAAATTATAAACTTAAAGTAATTGATAGATATAAAGAATACAAAAATGATGCAACTATAACTTATAGTGGTAAAAATCAAGAATCAGATGCAACTATAAGTTATGAGAGAAATGCAGGAGCAATAAATGCTAAAAAGATAGTAGATAAGACTGAAATTTTAAAAGGCGACGATCAAATAGTTAATTATACTATTGATTTTGATTGCTTTGGATATTTTAATCAAAATTATCTTAAAATAGAAGATAATCTAGATAGTAGATTAAAGATTTTAGATATAGAAGTTCCTAAAGAGTTTACTGCAAGTACTTCAGGAAATAAGATAACTGTAGTAAATGATAAAGGTTCTATAGAGTATGGCGAGGATCTTTCAATAAAAATCAAAGCAGATTTTAGTAAAGTTCCAAATGGTACTACTATACAAAACGTAGCTACAATTGATAAAACTAATACAAACAAAGTAGAAACTAAAAAAGGTTATGCTTTTTCTTTTAAAAAAATAGATAGTTTAACTAAAGCTCCTTTAAGTGGAGCAAAGTTTGAAGTTCTAGATAAGGATAAGAACCTTGTAAAAACTTTAGTTTCTGATGAGAATGGAATTGTTAAAGGAGATTTAGATAGCTCTGGTGATTATTACTTAAAAGAAGTAGAGGCACCAAAGGGATATAATTTAGATAATAAAGAAATAAGTTTCAAAGTATCTAATAAAGATATAGGAACTACTTTAGAATTAAAAGATATTGAAAACAATATAAAAACAGGTTCTGTAACTTTAACTAAGGAAGATAGTATAACTAAAAAGCCTTTAGAGGGAGCAAGTTTTAAATTATATAACGATAAAGATGAAGTTATAAATACATCAAAAACAGATGAAGACGGAAAAATAAATATAGATAATTTAAGACCAGGAAAATATTACTTCAAAGAAAGTATAGCGCCTAAAGGATATAATATTTCAAATGATAAATATAACTTTGAAATTATTAAAGGTGAAGTAGATAAAAAGATAGAAGTTGTAGCTTTAAATGATGTTAAGCTTGGAAAAGTTATTTTAACTAAGGAAGATAAAGAAACAAACGCAAAATTAGAAGGTGCTGCCTTTGATTTGTTTAAAATAAACGATGATTCAAAAGAAGTTAAAACAGGTAGTTTTACTTCAGATAAAAACGGAGAGATAAAGGCAGAAGATTTAGTGCCGGGAAATTATTATTTTATAGAAACTAAAGCACCAATCGGATATGAACTAAGTAATGTTAAAAATAATTTCACTATAACTTTAGGGGAAACAGATAAGGTATCTAATTTAGTAGTTAAAAATGATATTTTAAAAAATGAAATAGCACTAGTTAAATTAGATGATTATACTAACAAGCCTTTAGAAGGGGCAAAGTACGGTTTATATGACTCAAATAATAACCTTATAAAAGAAGTTACTACAAATGAAAATGGTGAGGGAATAATAAACGAAAGACTTAGAACTGGTAGTTATTATTTCAAAGAGCTAGAGGCTCCAGTTGGTTATAAAATTAGTGATGAAAAGCTTGCATTTAATATAGACTCAAAAAATAATGTAGATAAAAATAGATTAGTTGCAAAAGATTCAGCGATATTAAGCTCTGCAAAACTAATTAAAGTTGATGAAAAAACTGATGAAAAATTAGAAGGGGCAGTTTATGGAGTTTACGATTTATCTGATAATTTACTAGAAAAAGTAACTACAGATAAAAATGGTGAAGGGGTAACAGGTAAGGTTTTAAGACCAGGAAGTTACTACTTTAAGGAGATAACTCCACCTAAGGGTTATTATTTAAATAACTTAAAATATAAGTTTGATATAAGTTTAAAAGATGCAGGTAAAGTAACTACTATAAAAGCTAAAGATTTTATAGTAACTAGCGCTCTTAAAGTTACTAAGGTAGACAGCGAAACAAAAGAAAAGTTAGAAGGTGCTATTTTTGAATTATATAAAGATAATGATTTAATAGGAAGTTTAAAGACAGGTAAAGATGGCACATTAACTTTTGATAATTTAAGACCTGGTAATTATTATGTTGTAGAGAAAGTTTCTCCAAAGATGTACGAATTAGATAGTTCAAAACATAGTTTTAAAGTAGAATTATCAAATTCAAAAAAAGAAATAAATATAGAAATAAAAAATAATATCAAAAAGGGAAATGTAAGCTTTATTAAAGAAGATTATAATACTTTAGAAAAGCTAGAAGGTGCTGTATATGGATTATATGACTCTAATGATAATCTAATCGAAGAAGCTAAGAGTAATAGTTTAGGAAAGGGAGAATTTACGTCAAAAGTAAGACCTGGAGACTATTATATCAAAGAGATTAAAGCGCCTAAAGGATATAATTTAAATACTGAAAAGATTCCTTTAAAAATAGACTTAGATAATTTAAATAAAGAAATAGTAGTTAAGGACTCTGTTATATTAAGTGAGGTTAAATTAACTAAAATAGATAGCTCTACTTCAGAAAAAATACAAGGTGCTAAATATGGATTATATGATTCAAATGATAATTTAATAAGTACAGTTAAAACAGGAAAAGACGGAGAAGTAACTACAGATAAAATTTTAAGACCAGGAGATTATTATTTTAAAGAGATAGAGGCACCGGAAGGATATAACTTAAATACTACTAAATATCCTTTTAAGATACTTTTAGGTGAAGATAAAACAATTAAAAATATAATAGCTAAAGACGATATAATTTTAGGGTCAGTAACTCTAACAAAAATAGATTCAGAAACACTTTCAAAACTTGAAGGAGCTAAGTTTAAACTATTTAATAACCTTGGTGAAATTTCAGAATACACTACAGATGAAAACGGAAATATAAAAGTAGATAATCTAAGACCAGGAAAGTATTATTTTGTTGAAACAGAAGCGCCTAAAGGTTATGAACTAGATAATTCAAAGCATGAATTTAATATAGAACTTAAAGATTCAGATAAACCTATATTCATACAAGCTAAAAACAATATTAAAAAATGCCAAGTTAAATTAATTAAAAAAGATAGCTTTAATGGAACTAATTTAGAAGGTGCTATATACGGTTTATACGATGAAAAAGATAATTTAATCGAAGAAGTAACTACACTTAAAAATGGTGAAGGATTATCAAAAGAAAAGTTAAGACCTGGTAAGTATTATTTTAAAGAGATAAAAGCACCTGAAGGCTATAAGAAAGACGATGAAAAATTATTCTTCGATGTAACCTTTGATGATTTAGGAAAAACTAAAATAATAACAGCAGAAAATGATCCTATAGTAGAAGAGGATAAAACAAAAACTACTTATAAAAACGAAAACCCTATACCTAAGATAGAAAAGGATGTAAAACCTACAAATAAAGAGGTAAGAAAAGAAGAAAAAATAGTAGAAGAAAATAAAAAAGATACTAAATCAATAGATAACAAAGAAAAAGATATAAAAGAAGAAGTTAAGAAAGAAGAACAAAAAGAGATAGTGAAAATATTACCTAAAACAGGTTACGAAAATAAATATATTTATTTAGGGGTAGGAAGTATTATCATAGGATTATTTATGGTTCTTAAGAAAAGAAGAGCATAAGAAAAAGTGAGTAGAATTTAAATTCTACTCACTTTTTTAACTCGCTTTTTTATTTTCATCGTTTGAAGATAGTTCTTCTTTTCTTCTATCTGATATAGTCTTTAATTTATTTTTTCTTTTTAATTTCTTTAATACGACTACTCTTCTATAGGCAAAGAATAAAAGGATTGTTGTAACTAATAAGCCAGTTGCAGCAATATTTGAATTCATTACATCAGAAGGCGTTTGGATTATAACTAAAGAATCATCTTTAAAAGATATAAACCAAAGTAGCATTTCAAGTATAAGAAAAGTACAAGAAAGCTTTGGTATTTTAGAAAATTTTAAAAGATAAATAGACATTACTAATAAAAAACCTACCATTAACCCTACAGTAGTTGTAAACTGAGTCTCTGAAATCCTAATTGGAATATTTGTAGAGATTACAAGAGAGTACAACCAAAATGAAAACCATATTAAGTTTAGTGCTAAACTAACTATAAAATCAAAAAATCTTTTCATTACGCTTCTCCTAAAATATGTCCTTATAAAAATTCTATTTAAAAATAGGCACTAAAGTCAATTACTAAACGGTTAAATTTAGTATATATTCATATTTTATATAAATAAAAATACCATTTTTAAGAAATTTGTAAGTTTTATAGAATTTTACGCATAAAAAATGAGCACCTGGTTTAAATATCATATAGATATTCAAGCAAGGTGTTCATGGTTTATGTATATTTATATCATAACATGGATGCAAAATTTTAGTGTGTATAAATTGTAAAATATTAGAATATTATTGTTAATTATAGACAAAATAAAATAAGGTACATTAGAAGATTAATTCTAATGTACCTTATTTTTATGTTAAACAGAAATTTGAGGTAGGCTAGATAAATTGTTGCTTTCAGTTCCGTCAGGTAATGTTCTTAAATATTCATCACCAAACTTTGAAACTGCTACTCCAACACCATTAATCATTCCGTCTTTTGCAAGTTTAACGGCTTCGTCTTTGTCGACTCTTTTTCCGTCTTCAAACTCATAACCTACAATAGTTCCACTTTTATTTAAAACTTTGCAGATAGTGTGAGCGTTATCTTTTGGAGTAGGGACAACTTCGTTAATATTTTTTGGTAAATTACCAACCATTTTTGTATCCATATAAACACCTCCAGTTAATCTATTTATAGTTTGTGTTAAATGTTTTGAATTATACATAAAAGAGATAAAAAAAATATATAATCTTATAATAGAAATTTATATTAGGAGAGTATATGAAGCTAGATTTATATACTTTGTATGTGTACAATTACGGAAAAGAGTATTTATTTCAAAAGACTAGAGATTTAGAAAAAATCACTGAATTTTCAAAATCATCAAATTGTATTTTTAAGGATAAGTTTTATTATTATAAAACTGTAGCAACTAATGTACTTCAGTTTTATAAATACCTAGAAACTAGGGATTGTTTTAAAATAGGATTATTACTTAAAGATAAGGAAAATTTAGTTTTGAAATGTTATTGTAGGTTTAGTCTTGAATACTGGGAAAACAGTACAATTATTGATGAAAATACAGGGGAGACTATAACTACATTTCTAAAAGATAAAGAAGAGCTTTGGATTAAAAAGTTTTTAAGCTTAACTAAAAAAGAAGAAGAGGAATATATACTAAAATTAAAGATGAATGATTATAAAGATGATTAAAAAAAATGTCTAAAGAAAAATTTCTTTAGACATTTTTTTATAATAAACTTTTTCCATCTAATAATGAAATATCGTAATTTAGTAAATCGAATATAGTAGCACCTTCATCTACTAAATGGATAGGTCCTAAATCATTATTTTTCTTAAAACGGCTATCTTTAGCTATGAATATAGTTTTATAGTCATCGTCTTTTGGGAAGTAGCCGTGAGTTGCCTTATCGTATTTAGAGCCTGTATTTTCTATTACAGAACCTAAAGTTTCGTTTATAAAATAATAACCATCCTTAGCTTCTAGCATAAAGTCGGCATTTTTATCTCCACCAAAATCTCTTATTTCAGCTTTAGTATATATTGTTTTTATACAATCGTTATTTTTCTTTGAAAAATCATTTAATATATTAAGCACTTTAAATCTAGTTTCGTTATCTTTTTTATTTAAATAAATGTAAGAAGAACCATCGCAAAAGTTTGAAAATGCAGTATAAGAAGTTATATTTCCTTTAGAATTTACTTTTAATAAACCATTATCTAAGAAAAGTTTATTTAACTTAACTACAGAATGTGCATTTTTAAAGCTGTGGTCTCCTAAAGCTATAATAGTGCTATCTTCAAAAATATTATTTTCATCTAATATATTAAATAATTCACCAAGTCTATTATCATGTCTTTTAAGTGCAGATTCTACCTCTTTAGATTCAGTTCCAAAGTGATGTTTTTTTGTATCTACATCTGTTAAGTGAATTAAGAAAAAGTCTGCTAAATCATTTGAAAGGATATATTTAAAGCTTTCAAATGTGAAATTATCTAAATAGGGCTGCTCTATACCTTTTCTTAAGTTTCCAAATAGCTTATTTAATTTAAGTTGCATAAATAAACTTCCATTACTAGCTGATACCATAATTTGATTTTCCCAAGGTCTATTTGGAAATATTTCAGGTACGTTTATATTTAGAGTTTTAGCTTTACCTGTAACTGGCCAAAGTAGAGCGCAAGTTCTAAGACCTTTTTTAAAGGCTGCATCGTAAATAGTTGTAGCTTTTATATCTTTTCTTTGCCAAAACCAATCAGGGCTTTTTCTATTTGGTTGAATTTTTATATTATTTATTATACCGTGTCTATTAGGTAGCTTTCCTGTAGATATACTAACGTGTGCAGGGTAAGTTAAAGAAGGGTATACTGATTCAACTTTATTTGAATATGAAGAATTCTCTATTAGCCTTTTGAAATTTTTAAAAGTTTTTAAAGTTTCAAAATCTTTAGTGTCTACAGCATCAAAAGAAATTATAATAAATTTTTTCTTCAAAATAATCAACTCCTATCATATAAAATATTTCTTAATGAATATTTTACTATAATAGGAGTCTAAAAACTATTGATTAAAAGTTATATTTCCACTGTGGGAATTAACATTTATTTTAATCTTTCCTTTATTTATTCTATAAGGAGAGTTTATAATATCTTCATTTGAATTTGAAATATTCCCGCTTTTAGTTTCAGCTGAAATTGAATAAGGGTATATATCTCCATGGGTATCTAAGGTTATGTTTCCAGATTCAGTTTTAATATCTAAACTATTTTTAGCGTAAAGACTTGAATTAACATCACCAGACTTTGATTTGATTTTTCCAAAGTTATAATCAGATGCAAAGTTTGTTATATTTCCTGAGTCAGAAGAGACAGTAAATTTCTTTATGTGTCCATCTAAATCTATATTACCAGATCTTGTAGTAGCAGTTACTTCATTAACAGAATCTACTGATATCCTTCCACTATCTGATGCTAAATCTAAATTGTTTTCAGAATTTGAAAATATATTAATATTTCCTGATGTAGAATTTATTTTTATTTTATTTTTATATTTAGTAGGAATATAAAAATCTATATTATAGTTTGAATGGTCAGTATTAAAATTATTATCTATATTTACATCAAGTGAAATATTTAAAGTTTTATCTTTTTTATCATATTTAAAGTTCCATTTACTAGCGTCTAGAGGATTTTTATCAGTGCTTAATCCTTTTGCACTAAAATAAGTCTTTAAACTGTAATCACCGCTAGGGTATAGGTGTATATCATAATTACCTGAATTAAAGTTTATAGTATCAACATCTTCTTTGAAAAGATCAAAGGTTCCAGTTTTGTTATATTTAAATCCGTATACTGAAAATTCACCATTAGTTAGAAAATCATTTAAAGAATATCCCATCTCTTCAAAATAACTAGTATAGTTACTTAATTTATAATCACTTGAATAAAGTATTGTAAATGAAATTAAAAAGGAAATTATTGAAGCTATAAGTAAGCCTAGCATTGTAAATTTAAACTTCTTTTTGATAAGTGGTTTTTTACTCATTATTATTTCCTCCTTTAATTAATTTCTTATAAATCCTTACTATAAACAGTATAATTGCTTTTGAAATATAATAACTTATCATTGTAAGTAATATTAAAAGAAGTGATAGCCCTATAAGTAGAAATACAAGGGAACTTGTAGGAAAATCTGTTATAAATGGTGGTATAACAGTGAAACCTATAAGGTGTAATGTTACATCTAAAAACCCTACGCAAAATATTCCAATCACAGATGCTATTGCACTAAATGCAAATCCAAATGGAAGAGAGAAACAAGCAAGGCCTATACTAAAAGCAAATGGAGCTAAAAATATAGCTATTAATATCCCTATAATTAATCTTGGGACACTCATCTTTGATACTGCATTAACTGCATCATTAACTTTAGATTTTGCTTTCTTTGTAAAATTATTTTGAAATTTACTTTCTTTTTTTTCTTCCTCTTTAGTTGAAGAATTATCTTCTTCTAAAACTTCTTCAAACTTTACATCATTTATTTTGTCTTTGTTAAAAGGATTAAATTCTTCTTTAGGTGTGTAGCCTTCAGTTTCAACCTTTTCAATATAAGAACTTCTATATTGATGTATTATATCGTAGGGGCTTCCAAGTTCTTCTATAATCGCTTCTTCAGTTTTGCCGTTTTGAAATCCATTAGTAAAATGCTCTTGGTAATCAAATAAGATATCAGACAATTCCTTTTGAGGAAAATCCTTAAGACCATCTGCTAAAATATTTAAAAATTCACTTTTAGTCATTTTTATATCCTCCTATAACTAAATTGTTTATTGCGTTTTGAAAAGTTAACCATTCAAGTTCTAATTTTTCTTTTTTTATAAAGCCTTCCTTTGTTAACCTATAATATTTTCTAGGTGGACCTTCTTGTGATTCTTGAAGATAAGTTGTGAAGACACCTTCTTTTGTAAGTCTTCTAAGTATAGGGTAGATAGTTCCGTCTGAGATAGAAATATACTTAGATATTTCTGATATTAATTCATATCCATAACAATCACCTTTAGAGGCAACTGATAATACGCAGAGTTCTAAAACTCCTTTTTTTAATTGTGTATCCATAAAAACACCTCTTATTTAATGAGTTGATGACTACAATATAACATTCACTATTATACAAAGCAATATAGCTAAGAAATAGTTAAGGAAAAGCTAAGATGTTAAGAAAATATTAAGGTTAGACTTAAATGTAAAAAAATGTAATGGTAATATTATCAACAAGCTTAGCTCGCATTAATACTAGGTTATGTTGAAAATGTGGATAAAAAACGTTAAAATGTGGATAACTTTAAAGGGGAGGTTAAATAATAAACACATTTGTCGAAAAATAACTATATACCATATATGGTAGGAATATTTGTTCTCTTGATAATATGATGGATATTGTAGAAATAAAGATTATCAGTTAAAATTAATTATAGAATAGAATAAGAAAAGGCGGAAAATTACGAACATTATCCACAATTCTGTGGATAACTACTGTTGAAATGTGGACAAGTGTAAGTTATTAACATAAAAGGAGATAAAAATGAAATATAATAAAAAGATAGAATTTGCGAAATTTGTAGAAAGACCTAATAGATTTAATGCATTAGTAAAATTAAATGATGAAATTATAACTGTGCATGTTCCAAATACAGGAAGATGTAAAGAGTTATTAGTCCAAGGTGCAACTGTAATTCTTAGAAAAGAAGATAATGAAACTAGAAAAACTAAATATGATTTAGTTTCTGTTTATAAAAATGGAAAACTTATAAATATAGATTCACAAATTCCAAACAAAGTAGTTTATGAAGCTCTTCAAAATGGTAAAATAGAAAAATTAAAAGAATATAAAAATATAGCAAAAGAAAAGACTTTTGGGAAAAGCAGATTTGATTTTAAACTTATAAATGATTTAGGTGAGACGTATTATTTAGAAGTTAAAGGTGTAACTTTAGAAGAGTCTGGATTTTGCAAATTCCCAGATGCACCGACAGAAAGAGGAGCAAAACATCTTTTAGAACTTATAGATGTGAAAAAAGAAGGTATGGGTGCTGGAGTTTTATTTTTACTTCAAATGGATGGAATGAAAGAATTTTCACCTAATGAGGAAACGGATAAAAAATTCTCTAAGTGCTTAAAAGAAGCTTATAAAAATGGAGTAGATATTTTTGTTTATGAGTGCAAAGTTTTTGAAGATGGTATAGAAATAGATAAAGAAGTAAAATTAGTATTATAGAAATAAAAACCTATTTAAACTATAATAGAGTAAATTAATGTATTATAGGGGAGAAGATTTATGAAACATAAATATTGCACAAAGTGTGGGAGACGATTAGTAGATTTTAACTGTTGGGATGAAGGAATAGTACCTTATTGCCCAGATGATGATATTTTATATTTTGATGTCCCAAAGCCTTGTATAGTTGTTGGTATAGTAAAAGATGATAGTATTTTATTACTTAAGCAAAGTTACATATACAAAAATTCAAAAGTGCTTCTTTCAGGATATGTAGACCAAAACGAATGCGCTGAAGATACAGTAAAAAGAGAAGCATTAGAAGAAACAGGTCTTGTTGTAGATAATGTAAGATATTTAGGTTCGGATTTTGTTCGTGATAAAGATTTATTTATGATAACATATATGGCTGAGTACGTAAGTGGAGACCTTAAAAAATCTAGTGAAGTAGAGGGTGCATCTTGGTGTAAATTAAAAGATGCATTAAATCAAATGAGCGAAGATGAAATAGGGAAAAAGGCTGTAAAAGAAATACTTAAATTAAAGAATTTATAGAAAAAACTCCTAAGAAATTTAGGAGTTTTTATTTGTAGTTCCATTCTTCATAAAATTCTTCTAAAAAGCTTTCCATAAATTTATGTCTTTTTAAAGCTATTTTTTTACTAGATTCAGTATTCATTAAATCTTTTAGCTTTAATAATTTTTCGTAAAAGTGATTTATAGTAGTATTATCTTCATTTAATGATTCTAAAGTTTTATGTTCTTTAGGCAAAATTTCTGGATCGTATAAAATACGATTTTTATATCCTCCGTAGGTGAAGGTTCTAGCTATTCCTATAGCGCCTATAGCATCTAATCTATCAGCATCTTGAACTACTTTTCCTTCTATAGTTTGCTGAAAGGAGTCTGTAACTCCGCCTTTAAAAGACATAGTATTTATTATAGAAGTTATTTTTTCTATATCTTCTTTAGGTAAAGACAAGCTTTTTAAAAATTCTTCGATTAAGGAAGTATCGGTTAAATTGTCTTTTGTGAATTTGTGATCTCCTATATCGTGTAAGAGTGCAGTTAAACTTACTATAAATTCGTCCGCATTTTCTTCTTTAGCGAGCTTTAAAGAAAGGTTATAAACTCTCTCGATATGAAAAAAGTCGTGCCCACTTCCTTCGTTTTTTAGTTTTTCGTATACAAAGTCACGTGTTTTACTTATTATAATATCTTTATCCAAAGTTTAAACACCTTCTTTTCTTAAAATATCAATTCTAAGTAAGTTATCTGTGTAAGAAACATTAGCCGTATCTACCATCATTCCAACTAAAGTTAAAGCAGAATCAAATTCGCTATCTCCACCTAAGTGCCAATAATACTCTTCTATTTCGTGCTGCCTTTGAGTGTTTAATGAATTTTTTAGCATCTCTAAAGGTTCTTCTTTAAAGTCGTATATTATTGCCTCTATATAAATATTAGAAAAGGCATTATCTTCTGCTGTGTGCATATTTACAGTTACGTTTTTGCAATCATAATGATAACAATAAGACATTAATTCGTTGATTATTTTTAGATTTCTTTCGATTTTAAACTTCATCTTTTTTCACGTCCTTTTTAAATGTTGTAATTAAAGGTATAAGTATCATTGCGACTAAGCCTCCTGCTAAACCATTATTATAAAGGTTTAAACCTCCGTGTAAGTAGCCAACGTTCATAACTAAAAATACGTGAAGTATTCCAGAAAGTATACCTATTTTGTATCCGAACTTACCAGATATAGGAGCAAGGCAAGTACTAAAAAGTATTGCAAGAGAAAGGCTAGGACTATAAACTGGTTCTGGATAAATAATAGCTGCAAGAGTTGCACCTAGCATTACTGGGATTATATTTTTTAAGTGTTTACCAAAAGCCCCAAAGCCCATGATTGTCATAATTCCAGCTATAATAGGTCCGTTTATATCAGCGCCTAAAACTAAAATATATAGGGTTGAAAAAATTCCAACTAGCCCCATATTTATATAAGCTGTTCCTCCGTAAAGAATATAAAAGTCAGAAACTAATCTTCCAGGATGTTTAACTAAAGATTTTAAGTTATTTATGTTATTATTTCCAATATAAAACCCGATTATTATTAAATAAATACATATAATAATTAATAGAATAGATAAAATAAGTGAATTATCTCTATCCCAAATTAATCTAGCTTCAAAATTTATTCCAAAAGATCTAAAAGCAGACATAACAAGTGTTGCTAAAAGCCCACTTGCAAAACCTATATTATAAAGGTTAAAGCCACCGTGTGCTGAAATACAATGGGTAGCAATAGGCGATAAAATAAACCCTATAAATATCCCAAGAACCGAACCACAAGCTAAACTTACAAAAATATTATCAGAAACAAATGAAAGTTGACTTGAAGTTGGAGCTAGTGTAGTCGATAACATCATAACTAAGGAATAGTTAAGTAAGGGTTGCTTTTGATATCTTGCAAAAAGTGCAACACCTATCATTATCGGCCAAATATTCAAAAGATTTTTACCAAAAAACGAAAATCCTGTCATAAGCCAAAGAGCTATGATTGTAGAACCGTTTGCTTTGATTTTAAGTTTTATAAGGATAAATGTGCAGATTAAACTAGTTAAAGCTGCGTTTACAAGAGTCGCCCCTACACCACCAATTTCGATATAATCTGTTATAAGTATATCTGGTGTAAGTATTATATTTTTTAGACCGTTTAGAATCTCATACGGACTATCTAAAAAAAATGCGACAATAATCATAAAAAGGTATATAATGGTAAATACGAGATAAGGATTAGAAAACTTACTCCTTAAATTCAATAATAAGCACCTCCAAAAAAAATAGCTTTAATAATATTATATTAAAGGAATGGAGTATTTGCTAGAAAAAATGTGGATTTAGGAGAAAAAAATATTTTCAAAGAGATAATTAGGGTATATAATAAAGTTTAAGCCAATTTGAAAGAAAAGGAGTGTATTTGGATGAAAAGGGAAAAGTTTGTACCGGAGTTTAATGGCGTTTTAAGAAGCCATATGGTTAGACTTCCAAAAGTAATTAGAGACTGTAGTGGGATTAGCATATTTGGTAGAAGGATTAAATCGATATTGTTCTCCACGGATGTAGCAATGATTAAAAATACTGATGCTGATGCTGTAATTGCAGTCTATCCATTTACACCACAACCAAAGATAACAGAAGCTATTATGATAGCTGCAGATATACCTGTGTTTTGTGGCGTAGGTGGCGGACTTACAAGTGGTATAAGGGTAATAAACTTAGCTTTAGATGCAGAATTTAAAGGGGCTATTGGAGTTGTTGTAAACCAACCAACACCAAATGATATAGTTAAAAAGATAGCTGAAACTATAGACGTGCCTTTAATTGTTACAGTAGTATCAGAAGAAGAAGATATAGAAGCTAGAATAAATTCTGGTGCATCTATATTAAATGTATCAGGAGGAGCAAACACAGTAAATATAGTTAAAAAAATTAGAAGTATTGCTCCATTTTTCCCAATTATTGCAACAGGGGGACCGACTGACGAGACTATAAAAGAAACTATTGAAGCTGGTGCAAATGCAATAACATATACACCTAGACATTCAAGTGAAATTATGAGTGATAGGATGGATATTTATAGAGAAAGAGAAGAGGGAAATTAAATAAAATAAAAAAAAGTATTGAATTAATTTTTAAATATGGTATCATAATGAATAAAAGTTGAATAAAATGGTAAAAGAAGACAAACCTAGGGTAGAGGTGCTAGAGTTAAGAGTAACTGCTAAGAGCTGGCAAGCGTTTATTAGTAGTGAAAGGAGCAATAGCCGAAGCTTTAAAATTTTTGCAAGATTTTATTGCTGGGTATGTGCATAATATGTACATAACTGTCACATAACGTGGAGTGCTACAGAGGAGAGCTAGTAAAATGCTTTTATAAAAATATTTAAGTTGCATATATCAATAAGCAAAGTATATTTATAAATGGATTTCTAGAACCTTTATTACACGATATTACCCGTCACAGTTTTTTAAACTGTGACGTTTTGTTTTAATTTAGTAGAGTGGAGGAAAAATCTATGAAATTATTTGGTAGTATGCAAACAGAGGAAAATCAATTATTAATTGGGGGCGTAAAAGCAACGGAACTTACAAGGGAGTTTAAAACTCCTTTATATGTTATGGATGAGGGACTAATTAGAGAAAACTGCAAAGAGTTTTTTAATAGTTTTAAATGTGAGGAAAATGGAAACAGGGTAACTTACGCTGGGAAAGCCTTTATAACAGGCTGGATGTGTAAGATTATAAAAGAGGAGGGTCTTTATTTAGATGTAGTTTCAGGTGGGGAACTGTATACTGCATATAGATCTGAATTTCCATTAGAAAAAGTGTTATTTCACGGTAACAACAAAACATTAGAAGAAATTGAACTTGGAATAAAACTAGGGGTAGGAGTATTTGTTGTTGATAACATGTACGAAATAGAAAACCTAGATAAAATAGCTAAAAAATACGACAAAATTCAAAAAGTGTACATGAGAATAACTCCAGGAGTTGAAGCTCACACTCACGAATATATAAAAACAGGGCAGATAGATTCAAAATTTGGATTTACTCCTTTAGATAATAATATTATAAATTCAGTTAAAGAAGTTTTAAGTTATGAAAACATAGAACTTTCAGGTCTTCATTGTCATATAGGGTCTCAGATATTTGAATTAGAGCCTTTTGAAGATGCTGCAGAAATTATGCTAAATTTTATTAACGATATAAAAGAAGAAACAGGGCATACAATCAAAGACCTAGATTTAGGTGGAGGGTTTGGAATTTACTATGTAGAAGGAGACACTCCAAAAAAAATAAAAGAATATTGCAACGCTATATTGGAAAAAACTAGAAAAGTATGTCATAATCTAAATATGGAAATTCCAAATCTTGTTATAGAACCTGGTAGATCTATAGTAGGGAACGCAGGAACAACTCTTTATACTGCAGGGTCTATAAAAGATATAAAAGATGTAAGAAAATATGTATCTGTAGATGGTGGAATGACAGATAATATAAGAACTGCACTTTATGATGCAGAATATGAATGCATAGTATCTAATAATGTTTTAGATGATATCACAGAAGAAGTGACTATATGCGGAAAATGCTGTGAGTCAGGTGATATTCTAATAAAGGATATAAGATTACCTAAAATTAATAGTGGAGATATAATAGCTATACCTACAACTGGCGCTTATTGTTTTTCTATGGCAAGCAATTACAACAAAATTCCAAAAGGTGCTGTAGTTTCTGTTATGGATGGAGAGGCTAAATTAGTTTGTAAAAGGGAGAGCTATGAAGACATCATTAAAAATGAAGTAATCTAATTTATAGATTTTTGAAAGGGTTATTTATGAATGGGGTTAAGAAGGTATTTTTAGAGTGGTTTTTTCCTGTAGCATTAGCTATAACTATTGCTATACTTATAAACAAATTTTTAGTGTTTAATATTGAAGTTCCTACAGGTTCTATGAAACCTACTATAGAACCTGGGGATAAGTTTGTAGCTAGTAGAATTTATAATTTTGAAAATATAAAAAGGGGAGATATCTTAATTTTTGATTCAAACTTTGAAAATTCAGTTTATATTAAAAGGGTTATAGGGTTACCTAAAGAAACAGTAGATATTAAATCAGGAAAAGTTTTTGTAGATGGAAAAGAAATTGAAGAGGATTATGTTAAGTTTCCAAAAGAAACAAACGAACATTTTGAAGTTCCAGAAGGCTCTTATCTTTTTTTAGGAGATAATAGAGCAGACTCTAAAGATGCGAGGTATTGGGATAATCCTTATATTAAAAAAGAAGCTATAAAAGGGAAAGCACAAATTAGAATATACCCTTTTAATAAGATGGGAAGTATAGAATGAAAATGTCTCTATTTAATATAGAGGCTTTTTTTATTTTAAATGTGAAAGTTTAATTGAAAAAAACGTGAAGGTGACATAAGGTGTAGAAATTCACTTTAAAATAATAGAGTATAGGTAATAACTATAAGTTAGCAATTTAAAAAAACTACACCATTGTTACGAAATATTATTGGTACAAGGGATTTTCGCTATATAGGGTTAAATTTTTGAAATTTTGGACAAGTAAAAAATATTTAGACAAACTATAAAAATTTGATCGTAGTAGACAAGTAGAAGTTAGATGGACAAGCTCTTAGGATAGATCTATATTAAGGGTTAGTCTAAGAATAATCAAATCACTTTTACACAAAAAATAGAACTTATTAAATTAGATAAAATAGTATGCTTTTCATAAGATCCTTCGTAAATATATACGAACCAATTTAAATAAACTTGAAGATATTTTGTAGCGACGCTTCTAAATTTTCTAAGCCATCTTCTTAAATTCAATATAAAATCAGAACAATTACTAAGTAAATTTTCCCCTTCTTCTTTAGAAATTTCTAATTCTTTCTTTTTATGAAGAGTGTAGTTTAACTTTTTCGATACAAGGTAAGAAAACCTATCTTTACCTGGCAGGAAATAAGTATTAAATATAGGGTTAAATGCATTTAATAAACCATCTATAGATTCCTTTGTAGGGCTCATAGAATCAAAGGATATCTTAGCTAGAGAGTAATTGTTTTTATTGATAGTAGTAGCTACAAAGATATTTTTTCTTCTAGCAATAGTGCAAACAGGGGGAGTCTTTTGACCCTTAAAGTTTTCTAAAAACTTAGTATGTCTTATAGCGGTAACGATATGAGTTCTTCTAGAATCTGTATAAGTTCCAATATGCTTTAGTATCTTATGCCTCCATCTAAAGGATGTCTCTATACAAATATTTAATCTATCTGCGCAATCTCTTATAGTAGCACCAGATAACATAAGGCGAGTATATTTATCCCAAAGATCTACACTTTTTCTAGTGTTATGCCAGACAAGCCCTGTTCCTTCATTAAAAGTTTTAAGACAATCCTTACATTGATACCTTTGGACATTCCTATATTTACCGTATTTAATAAAGTGTTTTGAATCACAATGGGGACAAGTTTGTGTATGTACCATAATATCACCTCGAAAAATTTTTTGCTTTTTTAGATATTTTGATTATGGACATAAAAAATAGGCTCTATTCACGCAAATATTTAAAAATACCAACAAAGAAGCAAAACAATCTAGTAGGGTAAATTAGAATTACTATAGAGGTATAGAAGTAGTAGGTCATAAAAAACATTAATTATGATTTTTTATGATAAATTTAAAAATAAAATATAAATAGTGTAACTAAAATAATTAATTTATTAATCTTAAGTGAAAAAATTTTCTAGTTTAGAATTAATGATGCAATTTGTGATATACTTAAAAAGGAGAATTATAATAATAGGGAGTAGTATATGGATAAGTTTATTTTAGATAGAATTGAAAATGAGCTTTATGTTTTAGAAACAGAAGATGGGAAAACTATAGATGTATCTAAAAACCAAATTAAAACAGCTGCTAAAGAAGGAGATGTTTTAATTAAAAAAGGTGATGGATACTACTTTGATAAAGTTAAAACTAAAGAAAGACAAAATGAAATAGAGCAGCTTATGGAAGGGATGTGGAATGATTGATTAAAATTAATGAAGCATATAAAGGTAGATATTTATGGAATTAGAATCTAGAAGTGAAAGAAACAAAAACAAAGTGAAAAAAAAGAATCCGCTTTTAGATTGGGGTATACCGATAGTATGCGCAGTAATACTTGGACTTTTAATTAAAAAGTTTTTAATATTCCCAGTATATATACCTAGTTCTTCTATGGAACCTACCTTAAATGTAGGAGATAGACTTTTAGTTACTAGAGTTTATAATCCAGAGCACCTTAAAACAGGTGATATAGTTGTATTTGACTCTGATGAACTTGGGAAAACCCTTATAAAAAGGCTTATAGGACTTCCAGGAGATAAGATAGAGATAAATGCAGGTAAGGTATATGTAAATGGAAAAGAAATAAACCAAGATTACGTAAAATATCCAAAGGAAAGTTATGCGGAATTTGTAGTTCCAGAAGGAAAGTATTTCTTCTTAGGAGATAATAGAGCAAACTCATATGACTCAAGGTATTGGAAAAACCCTTATATAGATGCTGATAAAATTCAAGGGAAAGCTCAAGTTAGGATTTATCCTTTTAGCCAGATTGGGTTTTTAAACCAAAACTAAAATAACTATAGGAAGAGGTGGAAAGATGGCTTCAAACAAAAACAACTTAAAAGATAACTTAAACAATAAGTTTAACAATATGAATAATGGTTCTAAAAGAAACAAAACAGGGATTATTTATTTCATAATTGCAGTAGCTATAATTTTTTCTTTTAACTACATAAGAAATAATGCAATGAATAAAGAAATAGGCTACAACCAATTCTTAGAGATGCTACAAAACAAGGAATTTTCAAAGGTTATAGTAACTCAAGAAAACTTAATTGCAACGCCAAAGGATACTAGTTCAGAAAAAGGGAAAACTTTATATACAGCGAATTTAGGAGACCCTAATTTAATACAAGAATTAAAAAATTCAAAAATTTATTTTACAGGTCAAAATCCTACTAGATCGCCTATATTAGAATCATTACTTATTAATGGTGTAATGCTTCTAGTAATGTTTTTAATTTGGAGATTATTATTCTCAAAAATGGCAGGAAAAATGGGCGGAGGCGTTATGTCTATGGGCAAAAACAACGCTAAAGTTTATATGGAAGACGAAATAGGGGTAACTTTTAAAGACGTTGCAGGTCAAGAAGAAGCAAAAGAATCTTTAGAAGAAGTTATTGACTACTTAAATAACCCTAGAAAATACTCAGAAATAGGAGCAAAATTACCTAAAGGAGCTCTACTTGTAGGACCTCCAGGAACAGGTAAAACTCTTCTTGCAAAAGCTGTTGCAGGAGAAGCTAAAGTACCATTTTTCTCAATTTCAGGTTCAAGCTTCGTTGAGATGTTTGTTGGTGCTGGTGCTAAAAGAGTTAGGGAACTATTTAAAGATGCTCAAGAAAAAGCACCTTGTATTATCTTTATAGATGAGATTGATGCAGTAGGTAAAAGTAGAGATAGTCAGCTTCAAAGTAACGATGAAAGAGAACAAACTCTAAACCAACTTCTAGCTGAGATGGATGGATTTGACTCTAACAAAGCGATAGTTATTTTAGCTGCTACAAATAGACCAGAGATCTTAGATAAAGCATTACTTAGACCAGGTAGATTTGATAGAAGAGTTATAGTAGATAGACCTGACCTTCCAGGAAGAGAAGCTATACTTAAAGTTCACTCAAAAGATGTTAAGCTTGCAGAAGATGTAAACTTAGAAGAAATAGCAAAAAGTACACCAGGTGCTGTAGGGGCTGACCTTGCAAACATCATGAATGAAGGTGCACTTAGAGCTGTAAGAGAAGGAAGAAAAGAAGTTTCTCAAGAAGATTTAAGAGAAGCTGTTGAAGATATAATTGCAGGTAAAGAAAAGAAAGATAGAATACTTTCTAAAAAGGAACAAAATGCAGTAGCTTACCACGAAGTAGGTCACGCACTTGTTGCAGCTTTACTTGATGGAACAGACCCAGTTCATAAAATAACTATAGTTCCTAGAACTATGGGAGCTTTAGGATATACTATGCAATTACCTGAAGAGGAAAAATACTTAGTATCTAAAGAAGAACTTATGAATCAAATTGCAGTTATGCTTGGAGGAAGAAGTGCAGAAGAAGAGGTATTTAAACAAATGTCTACTGGTGCTTCAAACGATATAGAAAGAGCAACACAAACTGCAAGAAGTATAGTAACTATGTACGGTATGACAGATGAGTTTGATATGATGGCTCTAGAGTCAATCCAAAACAGATACTTAGATGGAAGAGCTGTTAGAAACTGTAGTGAAGAAACTTCAACTAGAGTTGATATGGCAGTACTTGAAATAATAAGAACTTGCCACAAAAAAGCTAGAACTATCTTAAAAGAAAATAGAGATCTTTTAGATAAAATAACTGCATACCTTCTAGAAAATGAAACTATTTACGGTGAAGAATTTATGGATATAGTATATGAAAAATATCCTGAATTAAAAGAGAAGGATGAAAAAGTTAAAAAAGAAAGAGAAAAAGCTAGAGAGAGAAAGAAAGCTATCTTAGAAGAAAAGAAAAAAGCCGAAGAAGACTTAAAAGCTAGAATAAAAGCTCAAGAGGAAGAAGAAAAGAAAAAGGCTGAAGAAGAAGCTAAGATAATAGCTAGCACAGAAGAAAAAGAACACGCACTTGAAATCGCAAAGAAAAATTTAGAAGAATTAGATAGAGAGGGCGACGATAAAGGTTCAGATGAAGACGAACCATTTAAATTAATGGACGACGATTCAAATAAAGGATAAGAAGGAGATTAGAGTGAGTAAAGATTTAGATTTCCTAATGGAAGAAAAGCACTTAAACGAAACATTAAACATATTAAACGAAGAGATATTAAACTATCTTGGAAAAAGAAAATATATTACAGACTATATAGTAGATTATAGAAAAAAGGTTATTGAAGAATATAGAGATGATGAGGATAAGGTGCTTGACTACTTTGACCACGAAGCTTACGTAAAAGAGGAAGCTTTTAAAACTATAGATAGAAAACTAAAGGAATATACTGCTCTTAAAGAATCACCTTATTTCGGTAAAGTAACATTTACTGAAGGAGAAGAAAATATTGCAGAGGAGCTTTATATAGGAAGATTTGGCTTAACTAAAGAACAAAGCTTCGAGCCAGTTATAGTTGACTGGCGTGCTCCTATTGCATCTTTATTTTATAAAGGTAGTTTAGGTGAATCTACTTACAAATCACCTGTTGGGGACATAGAAGCAACTATACTTGGAAGAAGACAGCTTATAGTTAAAAATGGTTCTTTAAAAGGTATATTTGATTCTGCAATAGATGTTAAAGATGAGATACTTCAAATGGTTTTAACATCAAACTCTGGAGAAAAGCTTAAAGATATAGTTATGACTATACAAGAAGAGCAAGATGAAATAATTAGAGCGCCAAAAGATAAGGCGGTTGTAGTTAACGGAGTTGCAGGTTCTGGAAAAACAACTATAGCACTTCATAGAGTTTCATATCTTTTATATAATTACAGAAAACAATTTGGAGATAAGATATTAATCCTTGGACCAAACGATGTATTTATGGATTATATAGCACAAGTTCTACCTTCTCTTGGAGAAGACGGAATAGAAAGTATGACTTTTGAAAGTTTTGCAGCTAAAGAAATAGGTTTAAAAGAAGATTTCACAGAGTTTTCTCACTACATAGAAGAAGCTATGAAAGGTAATGAGGAAGCTTTAGATGAATATAAAGAAAAGAATTCAAAAGAATTCTTAGAAAAGTTAGACGCGTCTATAGAAGATATGAGTTTAAATTACTTCAAAATTAAGCCTGTTACTTTCTTTAATGAAGAAATTTTATCAAAAGAAGAAATAGAAGAATTATTTAATAAGCATTACGCTTATATGCCTTTATTTAGAAGAAGTGAAAAGATTAAAAGAATTATAATTTCTAAAATAAAAGATAAGAGAGACGAAGCTGTAAGAATGCTAAATAGCTCTATCTTAAAAAAATTAGAATCACTTCCTAAAGACGAAGTTATATTTGAAAAGAATAATTTAGATTTCCATAGAAGATTAAGAATTAGAGAAATAGTAAGAGAAGTTATGAATGCTAGAGAAGAGCTTAATAGCTGGATAGATACAGAAAATGTTGTAACTATCTACAAAAGAATAACTGATTCAGAAAAGTTAACCTTTATGGATTTAGCTGGAATACTTTATCTAATGATTAAGCTTCAAGGTAAAAAGACTTCAAAAGAATATAAGCATATAGTAATAGACGAAGCACAAGATTACAGCTATATTCAATTTAAAGTGTTAAGAGAACTTACAGATTGTAATAGTTACACAATAGTTGGAGATAGCAATCAAAGGCTTATAGAAACTAGTGACGTTCCAGCTATGCTTAACTTAAACGAAGTATTTAATGATAAATTATTAAGTTTCTCATTAAATAAAAGTTATAGATCAACTCAACAAATTATGGAATATGCAAGTAACTTCCTAAATGAAGATAGAATAATTCCTTTAGTTAGAAACGGGGAAGCTGTCTTAGAAGAAGAAGTTAAAGGAAAAGAAGAACTTGTAGACACTATAGTTAACTTAATAGAAGATTATGAAGAAGATGGACTTACAAGTATCGCTGTAGTAACTAAAAACAAAAAAGACCTTAAAGAGATTTCACACCTTTTAAAAGGAAAAGTAAAAATACTTACTTTTGATAGAAATGATATTTTATATAAAGGTGGAAAAGTTTTAGTTCCTGCATACTATGCAAAAGGTCTTGAGTTTGATGGAGTTATAATAGTAGAAGACGAATTAGAAACTCCAAACTTAGTTAAATATATTATGTGTACTAGAGCACTTCACAGATTATCAGTAATTAAAAAAGAAGATTAATTAAAATTAACAGGGTTTTGCACAAAGTTTTAGTGCAAAGCCCTATTTTTATTTTTTGAAATTATAATATCAGTCACCTAGTATTTGCGATGCTGAAATTATACTTTGCTCTAAATAATCTAAAGGTAAATCATTACTATATATTATAGAATCTTCATCTAGATTTATGTCTATAATAAGTCTCTCAATTCTATTTATTTTGATGCCTAAAGAGTCTAGCTTTCCAAGAATTTTTCTATTATAAGACTTTTGGTCTTCAATCATAATAATTTCTCCTTTATATAATTATATTTTCAGTAAATTTTAAAGAATATAGGTTTTATTAGACTTGCTTTATTCGAATAGGATTAGGGCAAGGTTTAATGTTATAAAATATGCTACAGTTAAATTATATCTGTAGCATATTTTGCATTATTTATAAGATTCGAATTTTGAAACTATTTTGCTATAATAATCATTAACAAGATTGAAATCCATATTAGAAACATAGAACTTTTCAAGTTCATCGTGTATAAGTTTTGCTTTAGTTATTAAAGATAAGCCTTTATTTAAAAGAATATCTAATTCAATTTTATTAAACTCTATTTCATCATTTAATGACTTTAACATAGTCTTATCACAGAAGTCTTCCATGTTATAAATAGTGCCATCTAAATCTACTTTAGATAATTCATTTCTACTAAAAACACCAACTCCAAGTTCTGGAATAATTATATGCTCTAATTTAGAAGGGATTAGAGGATTATGGAAATACTCAACGTTATAACCATAAGTTTGAGATAGTCTTCCTAAATTTCTTAAGACAGTATTTTTATAAAGACCAGGTTCACCTTTTATAATATATTTAGTAGTAACGCTCTCAGCTATATTTTTTGTGTAAGATACTATACCATTTGGAGTAAAAGCTGTAGCAAATAAATGACGCTCTTTTCCTAAATTAGATATTTTAGCTATAGGTAAAATCATATTTTTAAGAGATTCTGTAAATTTATCTATAGAATTTTCATCTAAAGTAAGTTCATTTAGATGTATCCAATCCTCATAAAGATGCTTGCAAGCACCAAAGTAAGTATATGCACGTTTAAAACAATCGCCTATTTCAGAGGCATAGCCCATAATTTCTTTCTTATTTTTAGATATAGAATCTGAATCTAATCCGTCAGCTAAATTAACTACATTATCAACAGCACCAGGATTTATAGGGTCAACTATATGAGGTGCAGTTCCATCTACTATTGCAACGTTTAAGCCTTTAACAAGAACTCCATCTAGAGATTGGTCATCAGATGAACAGTGAAATAATTCAACGTCATAGCCTTCAGTTAAAAAGTGAAATCCAACTTTCTTCATTAGAGAAGATTTTCCAGTACCAGGCCCACCTTTTAAACAAACTATTCTGTTTGCTTCCTCTTGAGATATTAAATTATCAAATAAATTATAGAAACCTTTTGATGTATTTCCACCTAGGAATAAATCACGTTTTTTAGCATTATTCAAAATATCAACTCCTAACATATTTGGGTTTTTGGATAATACATTATATAAATAGGTCTATATTTTGGTGATAAAAAGAATGTGAAATAATTGTGTATAAGAGTTGTTAATAGTTTACATATGCATAAAAATAAATAAATAATAAAAAAATATACAAAATACTTGCATAAAAATATAAATATAGTGTATAATTATGCTAAGTTAAAAATGAATCAATAAGTAATAAATAAGACGGGGGTTTTAAAATATGAAAAAAGGATTATTAAAAAAAATAATGGGAATCGCACTTGTTGGAGTTATGGCTTTTAGTTTAGTAGCTTGTGGAAGTAGTGAAAGCACTGGGAGTAAAGAAGATAAGAATATGCTTCAAACTATAAAAGATAAGGGCGAATTAGTAGTTGGGCTAAGTGCTGATTATGCACCTTATGAGTTTCATGCAATGATAGACGGAAAAGATACAGTAGTAGGATTTGATGTTGATTTAGCTAAAGAGATAGCTAAAGATTTAGGGGTTAAGCTTACTATAAAAGAGATGGAATTTAATTCACTTTTAGGGGCACTTCCAGCAGGACAAGTTGATATGATAATTTCAGGAATGAATCCAGACCCTGAGAGAGCAAAGAGAGTAGATTTTTCTGATATTTACTACACAGCTCAGCATGCAGTACTTGCAAATTCTCAAAATGCAGACAAGTTTAAAACTGTAGATGATTTAAAAGATAAAAAAGTTGGGGCACAACTTGGATCAACTCAAGCTGATATAACAAACGAAGTAATAAAAGCTAAAGATCCTAAATTTTTAGCAGATGTAAATAGTTTAATTTTAGAATTAAAGGGTGGAAAAATCGATGCTCTAGTTACAGAAAAACCAGTTGCAGAGATGGCTGTAAAATCTAGTGATAACTTAAAATTAACTAATATTACTTTTAATGACGAAAGCGGCGGAAATGCTATAGCAGTTAAAAAGAACGAGCCTGAATTAGTAGCAGAAGTTAATAAAACTATCAAGAAGTTAAAAGATAGTGGAAAACTTGATGAATATATAGTAAGTGCTACTGAATTATCATCAAAACAAATAAAGAAATAAATAGTTTTAATATATAAATTTAAAGATGATTTAAAAGGATAGGGTGTTTTATAAATTTATAAAGCATCCTATGTATTTAAATTGAAAGGGGCTAGGACGTATGGGCTATAAATTAGACTTCTCCTTCTTACCTCAATTCTTTGGGGTATTTGTAGATGGAGCAAAAATGACATTAATAATTTCTCTTATATCAGTATTTGTAGGGACACTACTTGGGGCTTTATTATATTTTTTAAGAGAATCTAACTTTGGAATTGGAAAATTCAAACCATTAAAAATAATCTCAACTGTTTATATTGAAATAATTAGAGGAACACCTATAATTCTTCAAATATATTTAGTATATATAGGATCAGCATTATTTTTTGGATTAAATATAGAAGTATTAGAAGCTGCAGTTATTGCAATTTCTTTAAATTCATCAGCTTATGTAGCTGAAATTATAAGATCTGGAGTGGAAGCTGTTGATAAGGGACAGATGGAAGCTGCAAGAAGTTTAGGTATGAATAAAGGACAAGCTATGAGACTTGTTATCTTACCACAAGCTGTAAAAAATATATTACCTGCTGTAGGTAATGAGTTTGTAGCAGTAATAAAAGAATCATCTATAGCTTCAGTAATCGGAGTTGGGGAGCTTATGTTTAAATCAAAGATAGTAACAGGGGCTACATACCTTCAGCTTGAACCACTAATAGTTATAGCGGGATTTTATTTTGTAATGACTTTCTCTTTAGGAAGACTTATGGGGTATCTTGAAAGGAGGATGAAAGCTAGTGATATGCGTTAAGAATTTAGAAAAATCATTTGGAAAACATAAAGTATTAAAAGGTATTGATGAAAACATAGAAAAAGGTGAAGTTGTAGTTGTTATAGGGCCTTCAGGGTCAGGGAAATCAACATTTTTAAGATGCTTAAACCTTTTAGAAACACCAACTAGTGGGGATATAATTTTTGAAGGACAAAATATCGTAGATAAAAGCGTAAATATAAATAAGATAAGAGAAAAGATGGGAATGGTATTTCAGCAGTTCAATCTTTTTCCACATAAAACAGTATTAGAAAATTTAACTATGGCTCAAATAAAGGTTAAAGGGAACGGGAAAGAAGAATCTATAAAAAAAGCAGAGGAATTATTAGATAGAGTGGGGCTTTTAGAAAAGAAAAATGCATATCCAAATTCTTTGTCAGGGGGACAAAAGCAAAGAATAGCTATAGCAAGAGCACTTGCTATGGACCCAGATGTTATGCTTTTTGATGAACCAACATCTGCACTTGACCCAGAGATGGTTGGGGAAGTTTTAAATGTTATGAAATCTTTAGCAAAGGAAGGGATGACTATGATAATAGTTACTCACGAGATGGGCTTTGCAAAAGAAGTTGGGGATAGGATTTTATTTATGGATGAAGGGACAATAGTTGAGGAAGGGACTCCAGAGGAAGTCTTTGATAATCCTAAAAACGAAAGAACAGAAAGCTTTTTATCTAAAGTTTTATAGATAATAAAAAGATTGTGAAATTTAAATTTCACAATCTTTTTTGATACATAGTAAATTATAAAATTAAAGTTATAATAGAATTTACAGATTTGCGATAATATTAAGTATCCAAACTATCATTACAAATAATACTAAAACTACGCTTACTATAGTTATAGGTAAGTTTTTAGAGCCTTTAGATTCAAGTAGTATATTAAGTTCATTTTGTGATAATGAATGAAACTTAGCTTTAGTTTTATCTATAGTTTTAATAACATTTTTAATATATAAATTATTAGAAACAGCACCTAAAGATATACATAGGACTGGATAAACTAAAAAAGTATATTCTTTTAAAAATATAATAGATAGAATAATTGTAGCTATAAAGAAAAGTGCATAAACATATAATTTTCTATAAATAAGCCAAAAAAAGCTAAATATACAAGCTGCATTATTCCAATATAAAAAGTTGTTATCTTTTTCGTACAAAGCCCACTTGTCTATATAATATTTATCTAAATTAAGGTAACTTTTAATATTAAGTTCATCTATAGTATAGCTATCGTCTAATTTTTCAAAGTTAGAACTATTAAAATCTAGTTTATTAGATTCTTCAAATTCGTCTAAATTGAAGAAAGATTTTCTTTTTTCAGAGTTATTACAATATGGATTATTACAAAATCCATTTGAATTTACTTCACTTCCACATTCAGAGCAATACATAAAAACCTCCTCAAAGATAAAATTTAATCCTTACACTATAATTATAGCAAAAAATGGTAATTAGGCGTAAAGAAAAAAGCCCTAAATTTAGAGCTTTTTTTTAAATATATTCGTGGTCTATAGTAATTATGCAATTATATAAAGGATGAATTTTTTTTACTTAATTTTTAATAGTAGTTTTTAATTCTGATTCTGTCATAACATGTTTTAAGAACTTTGAATTAACTACTATATCAAATATAAGATTTTTTTCATCACCTTCACCTACTAATCTAAAATCATGCATTGATTTTATTAGAGGGTTATAATCTACTATCTTTTGAACCTCTTTATAAGCTTCCTTGATTTCATCTGTTGAAAGACAAATAGGGTCCATATGAATTACTAAGTAAATATTTAATTCCTTTGAAATATCACGTTCTGCTTTATCAATTATATTATGAATTTCCATAACATCGATATTACTAGGTATTTCTGCGTGTACTGATGCCATACATCTACCAGGACCGTAGTTATGAACTACTAAATCATGAAGACCAGTTATATGATCGTATGATAAAAGCATTTCTTTAATATCTTTAACTAATTCTGGGTCTGGTGCTTCTCCAAGTAAAGGGTCTATAGTTTCTTTAACTAAAGTTATACCAGAATAAACTATAAATAGTGCAACTAAAATACCTATATACCCGTCTATAGGAAATGAAGTAAATTTTGATGCAAGGAATGATATAGCAACGCATGAAGATGTAAATACATCACCTAAAGCATCAGTTGCAGCAGCTTTTAAAGCTGATGAGTTAATTGTAGTTCCTATGAATTTATTAAAGCCAGATAACCAAAACTTTAAGAAGATTGAAACTAAAAGTAATATAAATGGTACTATTTGAAACTCAATTACTTCAGGGTTTAAAATCCTCTCAAAAGAAGCTTTAATAAATTGTAATCCTACGATTATAACCATAAAAGATACTACCAAAGCAGATAAGTATTCTATACGTCCGTGACCAAAAGGATGCTTTTCATCTGCTGGCATGTTTGATAATTTAAAGCCTATTATAGTTACTATTGAAGATGCGGCATCGCTTAAGTTATTAAAAGCATCTGCCATTACAGCGATACTTGAAATTAAAACTCCAACAGAAAGCTTTA
Source organism: Clostridium sp. LY3-2 (assembly GCF_024705715.1). NCBI lineage: Bacteria > Bacillati > Bacillota > Clostridia > Eubacteriales > Clostridiaceae > Clostridium > Clostridium sp. LY3-2. The sequence continues at coordinate 121,367 of NZ_JAMDLQ010000010.1, read as the reverse complement.
TAGTAAATAAAATTAAATTTATTATAATTCCTATAACTCCACCAAGCTGACCGTATGCATTTCTTACGGTTCTATCTTTTGTGTTTTCATGATTCTTTACGAATTTATTTACCAAAAAATTTGAAATCATTTATCGAACTCTCCTAATTTTATTGATTATTTCTATTGTATATTAAGGGTAAATATTAATCAAATTAAATGTAAAAATATAACTTATATGGAACTCTGTGTGATATAATAAAAATAGCTTACATTTTTAATTTATATGAGAGGAGAAATTGAGTATTATGAGGATAAATAACATAGAAGTTAACCACAAATTTATAGATATTAATTATACTAAGGGTTTTGATATAAAGGCAAATTATATTGTTTTACATAGTATTTTAGAAGAAGAATTTTACTCAATAGATGATTATGTAAATTATGTATCAAAAAATGATAAAGCAAAAGAATCAGTTCATTATGTTGTTTCAGACAAAGAGATTATAAATTTACTAAGTGATAGTAAAAGAGCTCTGCACGTTAAAGGAAGCAGAGTGCGTGAAATTTCAAATTCAACATCTATAGGGATAAGTTTTATACTTAGAGACTATATGAATCCATCAGATGTTTTTGAAAATATAGTAAAACTAGTTAGGGCTTTAACTAATAAATATAAGATAGATTTAAAAAATATTGTTAGGCATAGCGATATTTCAGATTGCATCTGTCCTTTAGAATTAAAAGAGGACTTTATATGGCATAAGTTTAAGCTTAGAATTTCAGGGATTAACGAGTTATATAATCCTGTAGGTAAAGCTAAGATAAATAGCGTTTTATCTAAGATAAAAGTAAAAAAAAGCGGTATTAACGATTCAAATATAGTAGGTTATATAAATAGAGGAGAAGAGGTTTATATTTATGAAGAAGGGGAAAAACATTATAAAACAATAATAGAATCAGGTAGAAAAATGATTTTTGGATTTGTTTCTAAGGATTTTTTAGAATATAAAAAACTTTCTTTAGAAGACCTTTTTGAGGAGGAGTTAGAAATTAGAAAGCTCTCTGAATTAGAGGAACAATTCAGCGAAGCTATTGAGTTTACAGAATGTACAGAAAAGTCTATAAAAGCTAAAGAAATCGAAGAAAATATAGTTAACAAAGAAGGGGTAATCCACGGCGCTAATATTAACATTCAAGTTAGAAAGGGGCCAAATTTAAATGAGTTCGTTTTAGCATACCTTTTAAATGGAACTAAAATTAAAGTAATTGAAGATAGGGATAGTTGGTGCAAGATAGAATATGATGCTATGTTTGATAAAAGGTGTGGTTTTATAGAAAAGGACTATATTAAATTTGATTAACTAGCTTTTTTGTTAACTTTTCACTATTTATTAATTTTAATTATTACCTTTAAATGTGGTAAAATATAAGAAAAACATTAGAGAAAATCCTAGGAGGGATAAATCATGGAAAAGAAATTAGCAAATGAACTAGTTGATTTTATATATGCGAGTCCAACTCAATATCATGCAGCTAGTACAGTTAAAGAGATGTTAGATAGAGAAGGATTTACTGAATTATTTGAAAAAGATTCATGGAATCTTAAATCAGGTGAAAAATATTATTTAAAGAAAAATGATTCAGCAGTTATAGCTTTCGAAGTTGGAACTGGAAGTGTTATTGAAGATGGGTTTAGACTTATCGGAGCTCACACTGATGCGCCAGGTTTTAGAATTAAACCAAACGCAGAGATGAAAGTTGAAGACCAATATGTAAGATTAAATACAGAAGTTTATGGAGGACCAATCTTAAGCACTTGGTTTGATAGACCTTTAGGTGTTGCAGGTAGAGTTGCTTTAAGAGGAGAGTCACCACTTAAACCAGAAATAAAATTAGTAAATATAAATAAACCTGTATTAATAATTCCAAATATAGCTATTCATATGAATAGAAGTGTAAATGAAGGTTACGCTTTTAATAAGCAAAAGGATACTTTACCTTTAGTTGGATTTGTTAATGAAGAATTAGAAAAGAAAGGTTATTTAATGAGCCTTTTAGTAGAAGAATTAGGAGTAAATTCAGAAGACATCCTAGATTTTGATTTATTCTTATATGAATATAATAAAGGTTGTGTTATGGGAATTAATGAAGAGTTAATTTCTACTGGAAGATTAGATGATCAATGGATGGTATTTGCAGGAATCAAAGCTCTTTTAGGAAGTGAAAAGATTAAAGCTACTAAAGTTATGGTTTGCATAGATAATGAGGAAATAGGAAGTTTAACTGCACAAGGTGCTAACTCAAATCTTTTAAGAAGATTTTTAGAAAGAGTTGTAATTGCACTTGGTGGAAATACTGAAGATTTCTTTAGAGCTTTAGCTAATTCAGTTATGATTTCAGCGGATTTAGCTCACGCAGTTCACCCGAACTTACCTGAAAAACATGACCCTACAAACAGACCAAAACTTGGTATGGGACCTGTTATTAAAATTGCAGCTTCAGGAAGTTATTCAACTGACAGTGTTGCTTCAGCAATATTTATGGAAGTTTGCAACAAAGCAGAATTACCAGTACAAAAGTTTGTTAATAGATCAGATGTTAAAGGCGGAACTACTATAGGACCAATGTCAGCAGCGGACTTAGGAATTCCAGTTGTTGATATGGGAGCACCTCTTTTAGGAATGCACTCAGTAAGAGAGTTAGCTTCAGTAAAAGATAACTTCTATACAGTTAAAGCATTTACTGAATTCTATAATATTAAATAGTAAACTAAAGGCGTATTAAAATTTTAATGCGCCTTTTTTATTTATAAAAAGTATTAAGGGGAATTAATCTTTTTTTGGAGTAGTATTTAAAGAGTTGTGGAAATAAATGGTCGAGAGACTAAGTAATATAAAAAAAATTTTTTTAAAAAAACTACACCATTGTTACGAGATATTATTGGTACAAGGGATTTTCGCTATATAGGGTTAAAATTTTGATATTTTGGACAAGTAAAAATTATTTAGACAAACTATAAAAATTCAATCGTAGTAGACAAGTAGAAGTTAGATGGACAAGCTCTTAGGATAGATCTATATTAAGGGTTAGTCTGAGAATAATCAAATTACTTTTATACAAAAAATAGAACTTATTAAATTAGATAAAACAGTATGTTTTTCATAAGATCCTTCGTAAATATACAAGAACCAATTTAAATAAACTTGCAGATACTTTGTAGCAACACTTCTAAATTTTCTAAGCCATCTTCTTAAATTTAATATAAAATCAGAGCAGTGACTAAGTAAAATTTGACTTTCTTCTTTAGAAATTTTTAATTCTTTCTTTTTATGAAGAGCGTAGTTTAGTTTCTTTGATACAAGATAAGAAAACCTATCTTTTCCTGGCAAGAAATAAGTATTAAAGACAGGGTTAAATTCATTTAATAAATTCTCTATAGATTCCTTTGTAGGGCTCATAGAATCAAAGGATATCTTAGCTAGGGAATAATTATTTTTATTAATAGTAGTAGCTACGAATATATTTTTTCTTCTAGAAATAGTGCAAACAGGGGGAGTCTTTTGCCCCTTAAAGTTTTCTAAAAACTTAGTATGTCTAATAGCTGTAATTATATGGGTTCTTCTTGAATCAGTATAAGTTTCTATATGTTTTAGTATCTTGTGTCTCCATCTAAAAGACGTTTCTATACAAATATTTAATCTATCAGCGCAATCTCTAATAGTAGCACCAGATAGCATAAGACGAGTATATTTATCCCAAAGGTCAACACTCTTTCTTGTGTTATGCCAAACAAGCCCTGTTCCTTCGTTAAAGGTTTTAAGACAATCTTTACATTGATACCTTTGGAAGCATCTATATTTACCGTATTTAATAAAGTGTTTTGAATCGCAATGGGGACAAGCCGATGTATGTACCATAATCTCACCTCGAAAAATTTTGATTTTTTTAGTTATTTTGATTATGGACATAAAAAAGTGCCTTTATTCAGGTGATTTTGGCAAAATACCAACAAAGAAGCAAAACAATGTTGTAGTGGAGTAGAAGATATTATAATTTTTATATGAAGGTACATAAAGTATCTATTTATTCAAATAACTTCTAAATGTTATAATATATAGGGGCTGTAAAAGAGTAGTAAAAATTATTCATTACAGGAGGAGACGTTTATGAGAAGAGAATTTATTGAGGTATTACATAAGGAACTAGTTCCAGCAGAAGGGTGTACAGAACCAATAGCAGTTGCATTAGCTGTAGCAAAAAGTCTTGAAATACTTGAAGGCAAGCCAGAATCTATAGAAATTTCATTAAGCACAAATGTTATAAAAAATGCACTAGGGGTTGGAATACCAGGTACAGGTAAAGTAGGAATCAATATAGCTGTTGCGCTTGGAGCAATTATAAGAGATAGTAAAAGGGAGTTAGAAATTTTATCTGGGTTTAGCAGCGATGATTTAGAAAACGCAAATGAGATAATAAATAATTCAATTATAAAAATTAAACAAAAAAATACTGAAGAAAAGCTATATATAGAAGTTTGTTCTAAAACTAATAAAGAAACATCAAAAGTCATAGTTATCGGAGATCATACAAACTTTGTTCTAATTGAGAAAAATGGAGAAATACTACTTAAAAAAGAAGACAAAATAGATAAAGAAGCAAAAGAAGAGGTTGAGCTTTCTTTAGAAGACATATATAATTTTTCAAGGGAAGTTCCTTTTGAAGATATAAAATTTTTACTTAAAAGTGTAGAAATGAACAGAAAAGTATCTGATGAAGGACTAAATGGCAAGTATGGGTTACAAGTTGGAAGTAAGATGATACAAAAAGAAAAGCATAATCTTTTTACAAATAATATAGCTGAAAGAATTATAGCAGTTACAGCTGCTGCATCAGATGCAAGAATGGATGGATGCACGATGCCTATAATGACTACAGCAGGCTCAGGAAACCAAGGAATAGTTTGTTCTATGCCGGTAGCTGAAGTTTGTGAAATTTTAGGGAAATCTGATGAAGAAAAAGCAAGAGCATTAGCTATATCAAACCTTGTAACTATACATATAAAAAAATATATGGGAAGATTATCACCTCTTTGTGGAGCTGGAATTGCAGGGTCAACTGGAGCTTCATGCGGGATAACATATCTTTTAGGTGGAGATTTAAAGAACATAGGATTTGCAGTTAATAATATGATTTCAGATGTTGCTGGAATGATTTGTGACGGTGCAAAGAGTACGTGTGCTTTAAAGATCGCAACAGGAGTTAACGCTGCACTTCAATGTGCAAATTTAGCTATGAATGGAATTACACCTAGTTCAAAAGACGGTATAATAAATGATGATGTTGAAAAAACAATAAAAAGTATAGAAAAGTTAGTTAAAGATGGACTAACAAATGCAGACAATACTATATTAGATATTATGTTATCTAAGTAGAGTTTTAGGAGGAATTTTTAAGTTTGAAGAGTTTAGATTGGGTAAAAAGTAAATTGCAGAATAAATATATCTTTATTCTGACAATATTTATTTTATCGAGAATATTTATATGGTTAGTTGGGGCTGTATACAATATTTTTGATGGAAGTGATCAAAGTATTTGGGATTTATTATTTAGATGGGATTCACCTTGGTATAAGGGAATAATAGTAGACGGATATATGGATTATCCTCAAGGAATGACAGGTAATAATGCTGCAAACTGGGCGTTTTTCCCGCTGTATCCTATGATAGTTAAAGTATTTTATATGATGACTAATATTAGAGTAGAAATATTAGGGTCAGTAATTTCTAGCATAATAACCCTTATTGCAAGTTTTGTTATTTATGATTATTGTGTAGATATTAAAAACGAAAAATGTGCAAAAATAGCAACGATACTGCTGTTTGTAGGACCATATTCATTTTATACAGCAACTTTATATACAGAGTCATTATATATTTTATTTACTATATTATTTTTCTATTTTTTAAAGAAAGATAAATGGATTTTAGCAGGTATTTGCGGGGGGCTTGTTTCTGCAACTAGAGTTACTGGTGCAATTTTAGTTTTCCCTATGATGATAATGTTCTTAAGACCTGTATTTGAAAGAAAAGAGAAGTTCTTAGATGCTATAAAAAGATTTTTCTTAGATGGAAAGTATTTATTATCATTTTTACTTGTTCCATCAGGAATATTTGCATATATGGTTTATCTATATAACAAAGTAGGAGATCCATTTGCATTTAAAAATATCCAAATAGCTTGGGGAAGAGAAAATAGTAACCCTATAGATGTTTTAATCGGTGGGTTTGTTACTTATGATGGAAAAATTAACTCTCCATTTTGGATTTACCTAGGGGTCTGGGCTATATTTGGGATAGTTATATCTTTATATATGTTTAAAAAGAAAAAGTTTGAAGAAGGAATATTTTCACTTATAACAATAATAATCCCGATGTTATCTAGTCTTCAATCAATACCTAGATATGTTATGGGGAATGTTTTAGTTATAATATTCTCAAGTTTATTTATAGAAGAACATTTTAAAAAATCTAGATGGATAGTTTTAGGATTGCTTATAGTATACAACGCCGTATTATTGTGGCTTTGGTTTAATGGAAATCCTATTATGCCTTAAGGAGGAATACTATGAAAAAGAAAAATATAATTTGTTATAGTATATCGATAGTATTAATAGTTTCTTATTTTGCTATATTAGGATTAAATTTAAAAATTAAAGCGCCAATAGAGTACAAGCTATATTATATTAAAAAAGAAATTGCAGGATGGCCTGGATATGGCGGAATGGAAATAGACTTTAATACTAAAAAATACTTTAATGAAGATGCTTTTGAAGATAAGGAAATTTATCAAGCTGTAAATAAAGGAATGATGAAAGACGAGTTAGGTAAAAAAATCCACGACGTAGGAGAAGTTTACTTTACAGTTCCTAAAGATTATACAGGAAGCAAAATTAAAGTTAGAGTTAATATGAAAGGTTTAGAAGATGATAATACAGTTTCTATAACTTTAAACGATCAGGAAGTAACTACTGTTAAAACTAGTAATGAATATAAAGATTATGATTTTGTAATAGATGAATCAATGCTAAATAGTGATAAAAACATTTTAAGATTCACACCTACAAAACATACTAATTTAAAATCAATTGAGTTTTTCAAAGATTAAATAAAAAGCAGACAAGCCCTAGTGGTTTGTCTGCTTTTTTATATATTGAATTATAGAAAAATTAAAAGTTTATCGGAGTTAAAAGGGTTTAAATAAATTTTTAAAAGCAAATTTAGTTTGGTGAAAGTTTAAATATCGTTTAAATGAGTTTATTTAGTTCTAAATGATTAAATTTTTTAAAATACGCTTTTAATTTAAAACTATAATTCTATAGTAATATTTTGATTATGGACAAAAATTTTTATTTATATACAAGCTTTAGAAAATTAATTCATAAATTTTCTTCTTTTGTGGAAACTAAAAAAAAGAAGACTTTCAAAAGGAGTAGATAATTGTGAAGAAAACAGATGTATACAAAAGTAGAAATTATGTTTTAAAAGAATTAAAAGAAAGTTTCTATAAGATAAATAGGAATTATAGATATATTAAAAAACTATCAGTTGACGGAGAAGAGATAATAGGTTCAGGGGAATGGCTTTTAGATAATATCTATCTTATAGAAAAAGAATATAAGGCAATTAAATTTAATATGCCTATAGAATATTTTGAAAGCTTACCTAAAAAAAATAATTCAAACTCTAAAACTCCTAGAGTTTTATGTTTTGCAAACGAATTTATAAGTAAAGAAAATTTAAAAATAAGTAAAGAGGAAGTTATAAAATATCTTTTAAAGTGTGAGCAAGATTTAAATATGGGAGAGATTTGGGCATTTCCTATAATGCTTAGGATTGGAGTTATTAAAAGGCTCGCTAAAATTACAGAAAATCTTAGATTAATTCAAGAAAATAAGTTTAATGGAAAAAGACTTGCCTACAAGCTTATAAGAAATAAAGAAGATAAAGAAAAAATAATAGAAATATTAAATAACAAAGAAGGTAAAAAAGAAATATTTTATAGCGAGTTTTATAAAGCATTAAAAGATAACTCTTACGGAGACAAAGATATTCTTAATGTTTTAAAGAAGACTTTAAAAAGAAGTGATAACGATATGGAGCTTCTAAAATCTAAGTTTTTAGATGGAAATTTAGAAGAAGAAATCGGGCACTCTATTATTTCTTTAAGAGAAATAGAGAGTATAGATTGGACTTACGTATTCGAAAAAACATCAGTGATAGAAAAGATTTTATTAAAAGATCCTGATGATACTTACGCTTTGATGGATTTTAAATCTAAGGAGTATTACAGGCACAAAATCGAAGATTTAGCAAAAGAATTTAGTATAACTGAAAAAGCAATAGCAGAGAAATCATTATTTTTAGCTAAAAGAGCTAAAGAACAAGGGAAAAGATTATATAAATCTCACGTAGGCTATTACATAGTAGATGAAGGAATAGAAGAATTATCAGAAAGTATATCGAAGGCTTCAGTAAAAAAAGATACTATGAGCCATAAAAAGTTTTGGGCTTTAAATATTTTAGGTACTTTATTTATAGTTTTTCTTACACTTCTTATAAGTAGATTATTTAAAGTTAATTACACAAAGCTTCAATACTTAATAGCAGGGCTTATAATTTTAATTCCAGCTAGTGAAATAGTAGTTGCACTTACTAACTACATAACATCTAAAAAAGTTAAAGTTAGGCATATTCCAAAGATTGACTTAAAAAATATATCTACAAAAGATAGAACAGTAGTAATAGTTCCAACTATGATTAACACTAAAAAGAAAATAGATTCTTTAATAAGTAAACTAGAAGTAGCTTACCTTGGAAACAAAGAAGATAACTTGTATTTTGCAATACTTGCAGACTTTTCTGATAGCAAGGAAGCGACCTTAGAAAAAGACGTAAAGTTAAACGAATACGCTCTCTTAAAAACTAAGGAATTAAATAAAAAATACAAAAAGGATAAAGAAATCTTCTTCTTTTTAAATAGAAAGAGAAAGTTTAATAAGAGTGAAGGGGTTTATATGGGCTGGGAAAGAAAAAGAGGTAAGATAATGGAATTTATCACGCTTCTTAGAGAACCTGAAACCTTAACTTCATTTAATGTAATTAGTACTTCTTTAGAAGAAGTTAGAAAATCTAAATACATAATAACTTTAGACACTGACACATTTATAAAAAGAGATACTTGCAAAAAGCTTATAGGAAGTATGAAGCACACTTTAAACAAAGCATTCTTAAAGGATAAAAAAGTAAGAAGAGGCTACGGAATCTTGCAGCCTAAAGTTAGTATTTCTCTTGAAAGTATGAATAAAAGCAGATTCTCTAAGGTATTTGGAGGAGAAGGAGGGGTAGACGGCTACTCTACAGCTTATTCAGACACTTACCAAGACCTCTTTAAAGAAGGTTCTTTTACAGGTAAGGGAATTATAGATATTGATGTTTTTTATAAAGTTTTAGATATGAAAATAGAAGAAAACAAAGTTTTAAGTCACGATCTTTTAGAAGGGTGTTATGCAAGGTGCGGTTTAGTTTCTGATGCAGAACTTATAGACGATTATCCTAGTACTTACCTTAGCAGTTCTAAAAGGCTAGAAAGATGGGTAAGGGGAGATTGGCAGCTTATAGGGTGGCTATTTAAAAACGACTTATCATCTCTTTCAAAGTGGAAAATTTTCGATAACCTAAGAAGAAGTCTTTTAGCTCCTTCTATACTAATCGGATTATTTATTACAGTATTTTATTTAAGAGGTGGAAAGGCAGTTACTATACTTTTATTTTTAGCGCTTATAACACCGCTTTTGTTTTCAATTACTGATTTTGTTGTAACGCCTAAAAACAAACTAAACGGAACCTTCAAAAAAACAGAAGAGATACTTCTAATAATCAGCTTTATTCCTTACCAAAGTTTAGTTATGTTTTTAGCTATAGTTAGAGCTATCTATAGGATGGTATTTAGTAAAAAACACCTACTTATGTGGCAAACAGCAGAAGATATAGAAAACAATATAAAAAATACTTTAAAAGGATATTATCTAAAAATGTGGATTTCACCACTTTTAGGTGTAATATTTTTCGCTTTAGGTTTAACAACTTCACCTCTACTTTCTATTTTGATTGGAGCTATATCTATTTTGTGGATAATAGCACCTTATATAGCTTTTAAAATAAGTAAGCCGATAGAAAAAGAAGAGATAGAAATCTCTAAAGAGGAAGAAAGCTATTTAAGAAACATTTCAAGGAGAACTTGGGCTTACTACGAAGACTTTGTAAATAGTGAAAATAACTACTTAGCACCAGATAATTATCAAGAAGAACCATTTAAAGGAGTAGCTTATAGAACTTCCCCTACAAATATCGGAATGGGGCTTATAAGTAATATAGTATCTTATGATTTAGGCTATATAACTATAGGAGAAGTTATAGATAGGTTAGAACTTATTTTAAGTAACATGAAAACTTTAGAAAAATATAAAGGCCATTATTACAACTGGTATGATACTAGAACAAAAGAACCCTTAACTCCTAGATATATTTCAACTGTAGACAGTGGAAATCTTTTAGGATATATGTGGATAATAAAAGACTTTTTAGAGAAGTCTTTAGATTACAAACTTATAAGAAAAAGCGAGATATCTAGCCTTAAAGATATCTACAAAATATTAAAATTAGAAGAGAAAGATCTTTTAGATAACCCTAAAGGATACAACATAAAATCATATATAAACACTTTAAAAGAAGAATTAAATAACTTAGAACAATTAGATTTTGAAGAAGAAAAAGAAAAGGAATATTGGCTAAACAAATGCAAAGCTGAAATAAAGAAAAAAATAGGGTATTTTGAGTTTTGTTACGATGGAATAAACAAATTATTTAAAAGTGAGTGGGAGAAAAACCCTCCTTCAATTAACGAAATTGAAAAACATATGGCATTACTTTATAACTCTTCAGGAGAAGAATATAAAGATACTATTATGCTTATGTCAGAAAAGATTATAACTTTCAAAAGCAGAATTTTAAATTTAATAAACGAAATAAAAGAAGATATGGATAATATGAAATTTGATTTTCTATATAAAAAAGAGAGAGGTTTATTTTCTATAGGATATAACTTAGAAGAAGATTCTTTAGGGAATTCTTATTATGACCTTTTAGCATCAGAATCAAGAATAGCTTCATTTTTAACTATAGCTAGAAGTGAAATAGATGAAAAACATTGGTTTAAACTAGGTAGAGCTATGACTAATGCTTACGGAATAAAGAGCTTAGTTTCTTGGAGTGGAACTATGTTTGAATACTTTATGCCATCTCTTATTATGAAAAATTTCGAAGGAACACTTTTAGATATAACTTACAAATCAGTTATAAAGGCTCAAAGAAGATTTGCAAAAGATAAAAGAATTCCTTTTGGAATATCAGAATCTGCATACTTTGGATTTGATGTAGGAGAAAACTACCAGTACAAAGCCTTTGGAATACCAGGAATAGGACTTAAAAGAGGGCTTGAAAACGAACTTGTAATTTCACCTTATTCAAGCATTATGACATTACCTTATGACTTTAAAAATTCTTATTCTAATTTAAAACTTTTAGAAGAAGTAGGAGCCATTAAAAGATATGGTTTTATTGAAGCTATAGATTACACTCCAAACAGAGTAAATAAATACCTAAACGAAGATATAGTACACAAAGAAATAGATAAAAAAGAAAAAGGAATAAGAAAAGGTGGAAGAAAAGTTAATTGCTATATGGTTCACCATCTAGGGATGTCTTTTTTAGCTTTAGATAATATTTTAAATAAAAATATTATGCAAAAGAGATTTCATAGTATCCCAGAAGTTAAGGCAACTGAAACTATCTTAAAAGAAAAAGTTCCAAAAGTAATAACTTTTGAAAGAGAAGAAGAGTTTATTCCAAAGAGGGATGTACTTATAAGAGAAGAATTTGAACACAGGATATTTAAAGGGGCTAAAAGGGAAAACCCAGAAGTTAATATTTTATCTAATGGGATATTTAGCACTATGGTTACTTTAACTGGTAGCGGGTACTCTAAGAAAAATGATGACTTGTTATACAGGTGGATTGGAGATAGCACAACTGACGATAGCGGATCTTTTATCTACATCAAAAACTTAAACTCTAACGAGTTTTGGAGTGCAACTTACGAACCTTGTAAGAAGGAAAACGAGGATTATTTAGTAGACTTTTCTATAGATAGCTCTAAGTTTTCAAAAAGCGAAGGTTCTATAAAGAGTGAATTAGAAATAGTGGTTTCACCTGAAGATAATATAGAAATAAGAAAATTAAAAATAAAAAATACAAGTGATAAAATTCGAGAAGTTGAACTTACAAGTTATATGGAAGTTACCCTTACAAGCTTAGCTTCTGATACAGCTCACCCTAGTTTTTCAAACCTATTTATAGAAACAGAATACGATGACTCAAATAAAATCTTAATAGGAAAGAGAAGAGCTAGAGTAAAAAACGGCAAGGTGCCATACATTTTCCACAAGCTTATATCAGAAGAAGACACTGATATAAGTTACGAAACTTCAAGGCTAAACTTTATAGGAAGAAATAGAAGCTTAAAAGAACCAGAAGCTTTAGATAACGACAACAGTTTAAAAAACAATACAGGTATAGTTTTAGATCCTATATTAAGTTTAAGAAGCAGGGTTTCACTTGAAGGAAATGAAGAAAAAACAGTTTATTTTATTACAGGTATAGCCCTTTCTAAAGAAGAGGTTTTAGAGTTAAGTTCTAAATATTCTTTAGATTTAAAACTAGAGAGTACTTTTAATATTTACAACAAATCTATGCAATTAGAACTAAAATCTTTAGCTATAACTTCAAAGATGGCAAACATCTACCAAAGATTAGCATCATATATTCTTTTCTTAAATGATGGAAGAAGAGACAGAGAAAAATTTATAGAAAATATAAGTAAGCACCAACAAGACCTTTGGGCATTTGGTATTTCAGGAGATTTAAATATTATAATGCTAGAAGTGGATTCAGAAGAGGATATTGATGACGTTAGAGTTTTAGTTAAAATGCATTATTACTTCAAACTAAAAGGGATTAAAGTAGATTTAATAATCTATAATAACGAAGAAGCAAGCTACGAAGAGCCTATGCAAAAGGCAATCCTTCAAGCTATCCACCTTCTTAGAACTGACGACGTCTTAAATAAACAAGGAGGAATATACCTTCACAACAAATCTACTATGGGAGAAGATATTAGAGATTTCTTAGTTGGAATTTCATCTCTTTACATCAAAAGTAAAAAGGGAAGTGTTTTAAACCAATTAGAAGACAGAATAATAGAAGGTGAAACTTTAAGAAGGCATAAAGAACTTGGAGAAATAAAACCTTTAAAAAATAGATTAAACGAAGAATCTATAAAAGAAGATAAGGATTTTAATTCAGTAAGGTTAAATAACAACTTACAATTTGAGTTTGGAGAAGAGATAGATTTTAAAGAAGATGACTTAGACTTTTTTAACGGCTACGGAGGCTTTAATAAAAAAGATGGAAGCTACGTTATAAAGCTAAAGGACTTCAAAAATACTCCAGCTCCTTGGATAAACGTTATTTCAAATAAGGAATTTGGTTTTCATATATCAGAATTAGGCTCAGCTCACACTTGGTGTAAAAACAGTAGAGAAAACAAGATAACTCCTTGGAATAACGACCCTGTAAAAGATAAACTTTTTGAAGCATTATATATAAGAAACGATGAAGATTATAAGTTTTCTTCTATCACTCCAGAACCAGTTAGAGATGGTGGAGAATATATTATAAATCACGGCTTTGGTTATTCTTCATTTAAACATAGGATGGGTGATATAGATGGAGAGTTAATAACTTTCGTTCCAACTAAAGAAAAGCTTAAAATAAATAAAATAAAACTTAAAAATAATTCTTCTAAAACTAAAAAGTTATCAATCCTTTATTATTTAGAATTAGTACTTGGTGTAACTCCTAGAGATACAGCGCGTTTTATAACTACCTATAACAAAAAAGATTATGTTTACGGGCAAAACAAATATTCTAAATACTTCGGGGAAGATAAAGCTTACCTTACAGCAATAGGAGGAGAGTCTATTACTTTTAGCTGTGATAGGAGAGAATTTATTGGAGTTTCAAATGATATATCTTCTCCTAGTGCCTTAAACAAAAACATATTAGAAGGGACTTTCGGAAGTATATACGACCCTTGCTTAAGTTTAAATTTAAAAGTAACATTAGAACCTTTTGAGACTAAAGAATTAGTTATTCTTTTAGGAGAAGAAGAAAGTGAAGATTTAATAGAAGAAAAGATAGAAAAATATAAAATTATAGAAAATTCCTACAAGGAACTAGAAAAAACAAAAGAATATTGGAGTAATTTCCTAGGAAATATTAGAGTAAAAACTAGAGATAAGTCGATGGATTATCTTTTAAACGGGTGGCTACTTTACCAAAACTATAGCTGCAGGTATTTAGCTAGAACTGCATTTTATCAATCAGGAGGAGCTTATGGTTTTAGAGATCAGCTTCAAGATTCCCTTTCTTTAGGGCTTATAGACCCTAAGATTACTAAAGAGCAAATTCTTAAAAATGCTAGTAGGCAATACTTAGAAGGAGACGTTCAGCACTGGTGGCACCCTGTTATAAATAGCGGTATAAGAACTAGATTTTCTGATGATTTACTTTGGATGCCTTATGCAGTAGTTGAATATATAAATATGACAGGAGATTATAGCATATTAGAAGAAAAAGCACCTTATTTAGAAGATGCTCCTTTAAATGAAGGTGAAGATGAAAGATATACTATAGTAAATCAATCAAACAAAGAAGGAACTATCTACGAACATTGCCTAAAGGCTATAGAAAGAGGTCTTCGATTTGGAGAGCATAACATTCCTTTAATGGGAAGTGGTGACTGGAACGACGGTATGAGTACTGTTGGAAACAAAGGAAAAGGAGAGAGTGTTTGGCTTGGGTGGTTCTTATACAAAATCCTTAAAGGATTTATACCTTTATGCGAAAGAAAAGAAGATTTAGAAAGATCAGAAAAATACTTAAAAGATTCAGAGTTTGTACTTAGAAACCTTGAAAAGAATGCTTGGGATGGAGGCTGGTATAGAAGGGCGTACTTTGACGACGGAACTCCTTTAGGTTCTAGAGAAAACGGAGAATGCAAAATAGATTCTCTAGCTCAAAGCTGGTCTATCATATCAGAAGGCGGAAAAAGGGAGAGAACTATTGAAGCTATGGAAGCTGTAGATAGAAATCTAGTAGATAAAGACTTAGGTCTTATAAAACTTCTTTCACCTCCTTTTGAAAAGTCAAAAGAAGAACCAGGTTATATTAAAGGGTATGTTGCTGGGGTTCGTGAAAACGGAGGTCAATACACTCACGCTGCAACTTGGGTTATACTAGCTTTAACAAAACTAGGTATGGGCGATAAAGCTATGGAATATTATCATATGATAAACCCTATAAACCATACTGAAACTGAACTTGAGTGCAGAAGATACAAACTAGAACCTTATGTTATGGCAGCAGATGTTTATATTAGAGAACCACACGGCGGAAGAGGTGGTTGGAGCTGGTATACTGGAACTGCTGGTTGGATGTATAAAGTAGGACTTCAAAACATCTTAGGTTTTGATAAAGTTAAAGATGAAGGCTACTCTATAAACCCTTGTATTCCTAAAGAGTGGGATGGATTTGAGATATTTATAAAAAATGAAAAAGAGGATTACTCTATAGAAGTAAGAAGAGGAAGTTCTAAAAAGATAATAATTGATGGAGAAGAAATAAAGGGAGAACTTATTCCAAGAAACTTAGGAAAAGCAAATATAAAAGTAGAATTTTGATTTAAAAGCAAGCCAAAAGAGACTAACTTTAAGATAAATTAAAGAGTCTTAAAGGGCTTGCTTTTAAATTTGTAAATATATTCATTCTTATTTTAGATAAAACTTGATAATACTTTAGAAACAAATAAAAGAGAAAAAGGTGATAGAATATAAAGATAACAACAAAGAGGAGACTAAAGATGAGTAAAACCTTAAATAAAAAGTTAGAGAAATACATCACAGTCCTTTTAATTATGGGATTGTTTTTATTATTTGGAAGTAAAAATTTAATAGTTGCCTTTGGGACAATCATAATAGCAGTACCATTTTATAGGGAGGATTATACTTCAAAACCATTATTATTTATAAATAAGATGGTTTTTATTCAAGTATCACTAGGAATAGCAGCCTATGTTTCAAATTTGAATATATACCTAAATATAATAATCTCATTTATAGTAGTATTTTCTTTATGTTATGGATTCAGTTACGATTTTAAGCCTGCGAAAAGTTCGGGATTTGTAATGATGTATCTATTCTTACTATATTCTAATGTACCTCTTGAAGAAATGCCAAAAAGACTTTTAGCACTCGCTTTCTCAGGACTCGTTATAATAGCCCAATATTATTATTTTACTAATCATAATTTTGAAAAGAAGATTAATTTAGAGATAAAAAAGATAGCAGAAGCTATAAAAAAAGAACTTGAAAGTATATTAGAAGGAGAGGATAAAGATAATTCTAATATAAATATACTTATAAAAAATGCAGAGGTAGAAGTTCATGATAGATTAGAAAATTCAAAAAAAGATACTGAAAAATCTATAGAAAAGTCTATTGTATTATTTACTTTATCTAACCTAAAGAGGAATATAAAAAAAGTAAAAAGAACAGATCAAAACGAGTTTATAATAAGAGAAATAATATTATTTGTAGACCAAATAATACTTTATTCAATCGGAGAACTTACTTTATTAGATATAAAAAATGATATTTTAAAATATCATATATTAACTAAAGATATAAAAGAAACTAAAGGGATAGATAAATACAGATTCTATAATATTTTACTTACAGTTAAAGAGTTTATAAAAGCTATAGATAATAAAGAAAATTATATAAATTTATATAATGATGATAGGGTAAAAAGATTAAAGATAAATAGAAAAAAAGTAGCAAATAAATCAATAAGATATAACTTAGCACTAAAGACTTCAATATTACTATCAATTTCGATTTTTTTAGTTGATTTTTATGGGGTTTACGTAGGTAAGTGGTTACCTTTTACTATTTCTGTTTTAGTTTTACCTTTTGTTGAAGAGATAAATAAAAAGATAAAAGACAGGGTTTTTGGAACTGTTATAGGTGTAATTTCTTTTGAAATTTTATATTTAATAGGAAGGGAAAATAAGGTTGTACTTTGGATAGCTTTTGCTGTAGGTTTATTTTTTACCTTTACTACTAAAGAATATAAAAGGCGTGCGATTTTTATAACTATAATGTCATTAAGTATGGTAGTTCTTTTAGTTCCTAGCAGCCAAAGTGATAAGGTCGGAATTTATAGGTTAGCATTAAACTTTTTAGCTATAATAATAGTAGCTTTAGTTACAAATAATATTTTTCCTTTTAGCGTAAAAGACGATACTATTAGGGCTATAGAGGAAATTATAGAAAATAACAAAGAGGTATTAAAGGCTGTACTTAATAACTCAAAAGAAGTTAAAAATATAGATAATTTAACTCTTATGAGTAACCACTATTATAGAAGGTTAAGTTATAACAACTTACTTATTAAAAGTGAAAACTTAAATATTCTCTTAAGCTATGAAACTGAATTCTTATCTGACGTTAAAGTTATATATAAAAATAATAAGCAAATGAAGGCATTTGATATATATTATAAAAATGTCTCAATAATAGAGAAAAACTTTAAGGGTGATGATATTTTAGAAAAAATAAGAGAATTATTTTATAAAGCGGATAATGATAAAGAAAGATTAATAATAATTAGTATCTTTAGATTATACAGAGATTTTAATTGTATAAATGAAACTGTCCTAAAAATAAAAGAAGAATTAAAATAATAAAAGCCTCTTAGCGTTTTAATGCTAAGAGGCTTTTAAAACCTAATTGAAATTATATATTTTTTTAGTTAATAAATTTCCGTAACCTAAATCATTAAATAACTTTACGTAGTAAGTTAAATCAAAATTACTAGTTAAAACAACTGGTTTATTATTCTTTAGATAAATAGTTATAATATTTTCTTTGTAGTTAAGATTGAAGTAATCTATATCAGATTTTTTAATTATCTTAAACCCTTTAATTATATATTTATCATTTATAAACACGTTTAAATGCTTATAAAGTAAAAATAAAAATGAATATGTAAAAGCTACAGTATAAAATACGTCAGATAATGAATTAATAATAAAAGAAATAAGTATAAAAATAAAGGCAGTAGCACTTTGAAGAAAGTAGTAATAAGCCTTATTTAATTTTGGTTTTTTATTTGCGTATACATAATATGTAGTATTGTCTTTAATAAAATGATAATAATTTACTATGTCTTTATATAATATAAAGGCAAAAAATAAAATAAGTAGCACATAAATTATAAAAAATAAATTAAATTTCATGAAAAATCCCCCTATATTTTGAAAAAAATAGTTACTTTGTTAATTTTCTTACAAAGTCAAATCAGTAAAGTATTTTTAAAAAGCAACTTCTATATTAATAATTACAAAAAAATTTTAAGTAATATTAGAGAAAAATAAGAAGTAGAATTTAGTATTTTTAAATCTCTTTAGTAAAACAAAAGTAGTTATAATTGTAAAAAAGAAATAAAGCTCCATTAAAATTAAAAATTATAAAGTAATAAATAGATTAAACTTATCTCTTTATATTGAATAGAAAATTTGTTGTTCATATTATATCAATAAAATATGTATATAATGTAAATGAAAGGAAGGTGTAATTGTTAATTTAATAACGTTAGGAAACTTATTAAAAATGTGATAATATAGTTAAGGAAAATGTTTACACAAAGGGGATATTCGATGAATTTTAGAAGTATTTTAGAAGATAATCCGATAATAGCTGCAGTTAAAGATGCAAACGAATTAAAGTTAGCTTTAGAGTCAAACTCAGCTGTGATATTTGTTTTATTTGGAGATTTATTAAACATCAGAGGGATAAGCAAATCAATTAAAGAAAATGGGAAAATAGGAATCGTTCATATTGATTTAATCGATGGTTTAAGTCACAAAGATGCAGCCATTAGATTTATCAAAGAGGAAACTGAATTTGAAGGAATTATTAGCACTAGAAGCCAATCTATTAGAAGTGCTAAAAATCAAGGACTTATAGCTATACAAAGAACTTTTATTATAGACACAATCTCACTTGAGAACGCAACTAAGATAGTTAATAGTGATGTTGATGCAGTTGAAATTTTACCTGGTATTATTCCAAAGGTAATAGAAAAACTTGATAGTATGGCAAGAACTCCTATAATAGCTGGAGGTCTTGTAGAAGAAAAAGAAGAGGTTATGCTTGCTTTAAGTTCAGGCGCGACTTCAGTATCTTCAACTAAGTCTGAGATTTGGGATATGTAATTTGTTAATTAATCGATAGCGACAAAAGATTAAAACAAATTTATGTTAGGGGAGTTTTTTTATGAATAAGTATATAATCGCATTAGACCAAGGAACTACAAGCTCGAGAGCTATAATTTTTGATAAGGATCAAAACATATTAGGAATAAGTCAAAAAGAGATAACTCAGTTTTATCCAAAAGAAGGATGGGTTGAACATAACCCTATGGAGATTTGGGCTAGTCAATATGGTGTTTTGCAAGAAGCTTTAGCAAAAGCAAATATAACTCAAGAAGAAATTGCAGCTATTGGTATCACAAACCAAAGGGAAACTACTATCGTTTGGGATAAAAATACTGGAGAACCTATTTATAATGCTATAGTTTGGCAGTGCAGAAGAACTGCTAAAATTTGTGATGAATTAAGAGAAAGAGGTCTTGAAACTTACATAAAGAAAAGTACTGGGTTAGTTTTAGATGCTTACTTTTCAGGAACTAAGATTAAATGGATTTTAGATAACGTAGAAGGTGCAAGAGAAAAAGCAGAAAAAGGAGAACTGCTTTTTGGAACTGTAGATACTTGGTTAACTTGGAAACTTACAAACGGTAAGGTCCACGTTACTGATGTAACTAATGCATCAAGAACTATGATTTTTAATATTGATAAGTTAGATTGGGATGAAAAACTTTTAAAAGAACTTGATATTCCAAGGTCTATGCTTCCAGAAGTTAAAAATTCTTCTGAAGTATACGGATACACAAACCTTGGAGGAAAAGGTGGCGTTAGAGTTCCTATAGCAGGTATTGCAGGAGATCAGCAAGCGGCACTGTTTGGGCAAGCTTGTTTTACTAAAGGTTCTGCTAAAAACACTTATGGAACTGGGTGTTTCTTACTTATGAATACTGGAAATGAGAGAGTAGAAAGTAAAAATGGACTTTTAACTACTATAGCTATTGGAATGAATAACGAAGTTCAATACGCTTTAGAAGGTTCTGTTTTTGTAGGTGGAGCTGTTATTCAGTGGATAAGAGATGAGCTTATGTTAGTTAGTGATTCTAGTGATACAGAATACTTTGCAAGAAAGGTTTCTGATAATGGTGGAGTTTATGTTGTACCTGCTTTTGTAGGACTTGGTGCTCCTTATTGGGATATGTATGCAAGGGGTGCTATCTTTGGGCTAACTAGAGGTGCAAATAGAAATCACATAATAAGAGCAGCACTTGAATCTATAGCCTACCAATCAAAAGATGTTTTAACTTCTATGGAAGAGGATGCTGGATATAAAATTGAGCATTTAAAAGTTGATGGTGGAGCAAGTAAAAACGAATTTTTAATGCAATTCCAAGCAGATATGATAGATTCAGAAGTTACTAGACCTATAATAACAGAAACTACAGCACTAGGTGCGGCTTATTTAGCAGGTCTTGCAGTAGGATATTGGGATAGTAAAGATGATATATCAAAATCTTGGTATGTAAGTGAAACTTATAAACCAGTTATGGAAAAAGAAGAAAGAGAAAAGCTTTATAAAGGTTGGAAGAAAGCGGTTAAGAGAACTGCTGAGTGGGAAGAAGAATAAATTTTTAAGAAAATGTTTTCATTTAGTTGTAGACAAGGGTTAATAATTAGTTTATAATAAAGACATAAATAAATATTAGTGTTTAAGAGAGTTAGAGTCAAGCACGTAAATTAGAGGAATCGGTTCCTCTAGTTTCTGCTTGGCTTTTTTTATTAACAAAAGCTTATGTCGCTATCGCTTAGTTAATTAATTCATGGAAATTAGGAGGAATTGTTATGGTAGATGTTGCAATTATAGGAGCAGGTGTTATAGGAGCATCTGTATTTAGGGAATTAACAAAATACAACTTAAAAGTTTTAGTTTTAGATAAGGAAAACGACGTTTCAATGGGAACTAGCAAAGCGAATTCAGCTATTGTTCACGCTGGGTATGACCCAAAGATAGGAACTCTTATGGCAAAGTACAACGTAAAAGGAAATGAAATGTTTGAAGAGCTTTGCAAAGAGTTAGATGTTCCATTTAAAAGAAATGGATCATTAGTATTAGCTTATGACGAGGAAGATTTAAAAACTGTTAAAGACCTTTGTGAAAACGGTACAAAGATAGGCGTAAAAGGTTTAAGAGTTTTAAGTAAAGAAGAGGTTTTAGAAAAAGAACCAAATATTAATAGAGAAATCGCTGGAGCTTTATATGCACCAACTGGTGGTATAGTTGGACCATTTGAATATACTATAGCACTTATGGAAAATGGTAGAGATAATGGTGGAGAAGTTAGATTAAATAGCGAAGTTATAGGAATTAAAAAAGTAGATAATATATTTGAAATAAATTTAAAAAATGGTGAAACTGTAAAAGCTAAATATGTTGTTAACGCAGCTGGAGTTTATGCAGATAAAATTCACAACATGATTTGCAAAGAAGATTTTAAAATAATCCCAAGAAAAGGTGAGTACTTCGTAATGGATAAATCACAAGGGGATGTAGTAAGTCACACAATCTTCCAATGCCCATCAAAACTTGGAAAAGGTATTCTAGTTACTCCTACAGTTCACGGAAATCTTTTAGTTGGACCTAACGCAGTAGATATAGAAGATAAAGAAGAGTTAAAAACAGAAGGAGATCACTTAGATTATATAAGAGAGACTTCTATGAGAACTACAGATAAGATTAATTTTAGAGAATCTATAAGAAACTTTGCAGGTCTTCGTGCAACTCCAAGTACAGGAGATTTTATAGTAAGAGAAGACGAAGAAGTTAAAGGTTTTGTAGATGTAGCTGGAATTAAATCACCAGGGCTTTCATCAGCACCTGCAATAGCTTTAGATGTAGTTGAAATCTTAAAAGATTCAGGACTTAAAGAAGAAAAGAATGAGAACTTTAATCCAATAAGAAAAGAAATTAGATTTATAGAGTTAAGTCCTAGCGAAAAAGCAGAAATAATTAAAAAAGATAAAAGATACGGAAATATAATCTGTAGATGTGAAAGCATAACAGAAGGTGAAATAGTAGATTCTATAAAAAGATGTTTTGACGGAATGACTTTAGATGGAATTAAAAGAAGATGCAGACCAGGAATGGGAAGATGCCAAGGTGGTTTCTGTGGACCTAGAGTTCAAGAAATTATAGCAAGAGAATTAAACATGAACTTAGAAGATGTAAGACAAGAGAAAAACGGTTCATATATCTTATTAGGAAAGACAAAGTAGGAGGGATTTAGTATGTACGATTTAATAGTAGTAGGTGGAGGTCCAGCTGGACTTGCAGCAGCAAATGAAGCTTATGAAAACGGAGTTAGAAATATTCTTATTTTAGAAAGAGATAAAGAACTTGGAGGAATACTAAATCAATGTATCCACAACGGATTTGGACTACATACATTTAAAGAAGAACTTACAGGTCCTGAATACGCTCAAAGATTTATAAATATGTTAAAAGATACTGACGTTTCAGTTAAACTTGGAACTATGGTTTTAGATATAGAGGATTCTAATGATACTAAAAAAGTCCACGCTATAAATCCAGAGGAAGGATATATGGTTCTAGAAGGAAAAGCTGTAGTTTTAACTATGGGTTGTAGAGAAAGAACTAGAGGCGCTATAAATATACCAGGTGATAGACCAGCTGGAGTATTTACAGCAGGTGCAGCTCAAAGATATATAAATATGGAAGGCTTTATGCCAGGTAAAAATGTATTAATCTTAGGTTCAGGGGATATCGGGCTTATAATGGCTAGAAGAATGTCACTTGAAGGAGCAAAAGTGCACGGAGTTGTAGAACTTATGCCTTACTCAAACGGATTAAATAGAAATATAGTTCAATGTTTAAATGATTACGATATTCCATTATACCTATCACACACAGTAGTAGATATAATAGGAAAAGAAAGATTAGAAAAAGTAATAATCGCAGAAGTTGGACCTGACAGAAAACCTATAAAAGGAACTGAAAAAGAGTTTGACGTAGATACATTACTTCTTTCAGTAGGATTAATTCCAGAAAACGAACTTTCAAAGGGAGCTGGAATAGAAGGAGATAGAAGAACTAACGGACTTGTAGTTTCAGAAAGTATGGAAACTTCAATCCCAGGAATATTCGCAGCTGGAAACGTAGTTCACGTTCACGATTTAGTAGATTTCGTAACTCAAGAATCAAAACATGCAGGAGTTTCTGCAGCTAAATATATAAAAGGTGAATTAGTTAGAGGAGATGTTGTTGAGATTAAAAACGGTCAAAACATAAACTATACAGTACCTCAAAAATTCACAGCAGAAAATATAGATGGAAATATGACTGTTTTCATGAGAGTTAATAATATTTACCACGATAAAGAAATCGTAGTTAGAAATGGAGATAAAGTTATCGCTTCATTTAAAAGAAAACACTTAGCACCAGCTGAGATGGAAAAAATAAATTTACCTAAAAAACTTCTAGAAGGAGTAAAGGGAGAAATCGTAATATCTTTAGAATAATGAAGCAAAAATAAATTTAACTATAAAAATAATGGTGGTGGAATAAATGATAAGAGAATTAATTTGTATAAGTTGCCCAATGGGGTGTCATTTAAAAGTAGATGTAGAAAATAAAACAGTAGAAGGAAACACTTGTAAAAGAGGAGAAATCTACGGATTAAACGAAGTTACAAACCCAGTTAGAGTTATAACTTCAACAGTTAAAGTTAATAATGGTGAACTTCCAGTAATACCAGTTAAAACTACAGGCCCAATCGGCAAAGGATTAAATATGGAATGTATGGAAGCACTTTCAAAAGTTAATATAGAAGCTCCTGTAAAAATGGGAGATATAATAATAAGTGATGTTCTAGGAACAGGCGTTGACGTAGTTGCTTCTAGAGATATTAAAGCTATCTAAATTAAAGGAATTTTCCTTAATTTATTATATAATCAATCAAGTACCTAAAAGAGTTGATAAGATTTTTCTTATCAACTTTTTTGATTTTATGATTAGATGTTTTATAGTAGTTTATAGATAACATGAAGAATCAAATACGTAATAGATAATATAAAGAATCTAATGAGTAAATATATAAGGAAAACCTTACAATAGATAAATTTGGAAAAACAAAGATAGAGAAATTAGGAGAACTAAAGATAGATATTCAGGCTTATAAAATAGTCTTTTAAATAGTCCTTTATTTAGTATTTATATAGCCGTTTAATTAGCCTTCTATATAGTATTATTAATTAAAAATTTTATAAAAATAGTAAAAAACAGCATAACCAACAATTTAGCATAACATTCCTATGGGGCAAGAGAAAAAATAAGTATAAGAAGAGCTAAAAAGCTTGTCTTTAAGGGATATAATCATAAATTAAGATTGTCCTAATCTTGTCCTAAAGAAGGATTTGAGTAGAAAATTGATAGTATATATAAAAAATCAACCTACCAACAATTAAGCAAAACATTCCCATAGGGTGAAAAATATTTATATTATACTAACATAAGAAGAGCTTGTCTTTAATTATATAAGAAATAAAATTTAAGTTAGTCTAAAAATAGTTTATAGTACAAAATTAACTAGTCTAAGTGAGGTATTAATTATACCAACACTAGAATATAACATTCCTATAGTAAAAGAAATAATTCTATACTAAGCCTAATGAAGATTGTACCAAAAGCATATATAATCCTATAAATAATCTCCTATAAAAGGTGGATTAGGTGTGGAAAATTAACAGTATATATAAAGATTTAAAAACTACCAACACTGTAGTATAACATTCCCATAGTAAAAGGGAAAAAATAAAAATACATAGTAAGTAGTAAAGGGGAGTGCTTGTCTTAAAAATTAAAAAACTCCTAAAAAGGAGTTTTGAAAAAGTCTATATTAATCTTATATTTCTTTTAATTGAAGAAAAGAGTTCTAGTCCTATTTCCTCTAAGGATTTATTCTTACTCCACAAAAACCAAAGAGAAGGGCTTATAACTTCCTTGTCTTCTTCAAAGGGGATTATCTTTATATTATCTAATTTATCGTAAAAATCATTAACTATAGCAAAAGAAGGCCCAAAGGATATAGCGATATTTTCATTTACACTATTCATTATTGAAATGAAATTATTAGTTTTAAATAAAATTCTAATATCAGAATCTATCTTATCCTCTGCGTGACTTATAAAATTTAATAAGAATTTATCATCATATATAGCGATTCTTTCGTCTTTAAGGTCCTTGTAAGTTATAATTTCTTTTTTTGAGAGGTTAGATTTATTGTTTACGGAACAATAAAATTTACCTTCAGTAATATTTTTATAATTATAGTTTATATTATGATTTTTTAAATTATCAGTAAAAGCAAGTAAGGCAAAATCACATTTTTCTTCTTTTAATTTATGTAATATTTCATCTGTATTTCCTTCTGAAATGCTAAGTTCAACAAAGGGGAATTCTCTTTCTAAATCCTGTATAGCCTTAATTAAAGGATAATTAATTCCAGGGATTGAACCTATTCTAAGCTTAAGCTTTGGAAAGTTATTTTTATTTTCTGCATAGTTATAAATCTCACGCTTTTTGTCTAAAATAAATCTAGCTTTATTTATAATGTATTGACCTTGGGTTGTAGGGAAAGTTCCGTTTCTTGATCTTTTAAAAAGCTCTATCCCAAGCTCATTTTCTAAAGATTTTACGCCTTGGCTTACAGCAGAAGTTGTAAGGCTTAATTTGTTTGCAGTTTTTGAAAAACTTTTTTCTTCAGATAGGGTTGTAATTATATTTAATTGTTCAAAATTCAACTTTAACACCTTCTTTAAGTTTTACTTAACTTTAAGTTTAATTAATTTAATTTTACTTAAATTAGTCATAGTTGTAAACTAAAAATATAATAAGAAACGAAAAAAGGAGATTGTGATTATGTGTACGAGTTTAACATTAACTACTAAAGATAATAAGCATTTATTAGCTAGAACTATGGATTTTCCTATGGAGTTTGGGCAAAGTGTTCACTTTATGCCAAGAGGTTATAAATGGATAAATGCTATAGATAATTCTGAAAACAAAACAAGATTTGCATTAGTTGGAATGAGTGCAATAATTGATAACCACCCAGTATTTGCAGATGGTGTAAATGAAAAAGGATTAGCTTGTGCGACTCTTTATTTACCAGGCTTTGCAAAATATGATTTAGAGAGTGGAGAAAAATTTGGCTTAGCTTCATACGATTTTGTGCTTTGGATGCTTAGTAAATACTCTAATATAGAAGAAATAAAAGAAGATATTAAAAACATCACTTTTGTAGAAAGAGAATTATCATTATTAAAAATAGCGCCGCCGTTGCATTGGATAGCTACAGATAAGAGCGGAAAAAGTATAGTTGTAGAAAAAACAGAAGAGGGGCTTGAGGTACACGATAATCCTGTAGGAGTTATGACAAACAGTCCAAACTTTAAGTGGCATTTAGAAAATCTTCGTCAATATATAGGAGTTCATCCTATGCAAAACAGCAAGATAAAACTAGGTGAATTAGAACTTTCAGCTTTCGGTCAAGGTTCTGGAACTTTCGGACTTCCTGGAGATTACACTCCACCTTCACGTTTTGTTAGGGCTGCATACTCTAGGCAAAACATATTAGATATAGAAGGGGAAGTTAAGGGGATTTCAGGTGCTATTCATGCTTTAAATTCTTGTAATATTCCAAAAGGAATAGTAATGACTACTGACAGGGGAACTGATTTTACTATTTATACTTCAGCAATGTGCACAGAAAGTGGAAAATATTATTACTCAACTTACGAAAATAGAAGAGTAAATTGTATAGATTTATTTAAAGAAGATTTAGATTCAAAAGAAATTAAATCATATCCTTATAAAAGGGAAGAAGATATAAAATTTTATAATTAAAAACAGGCTTGCAAAAGGCAAGCCTGTTTTTAGTTAAAGCACTTATTTATTCCGTTAGCTATAGATTCTGCAATCTCGTTATGATTTTTAGGATCACTTATAAATAAATCCTCTTTAGGGTTAGAAATAAATCCAAGTTCAAGTAAGACAACAGGAACTTTAGACCAGTTAAAACCAGTTAAATCACTACGAGTCACTAATCCGCGGTTGTAGATTCCAGTTTTTTCAGTGTAAGCATCTATAATTTTCTTTCCGTATTTAGAACTTTTTTTAGATATATCTGAATTTACATATCCTCTGATTTCAGGAACTAGCATCGATGCACCGTACGCTTTAGGAGTATCAACAGCATCACAGTGCAGTCTTATTAAAAGGTCAGCATTTGAATTATTACCAACATCAGCTCTTTCAATATTACTCATTTGATCTGAAACAGAGTCCTTAGTTAATATAACGTTATATCCAAGGGCTTCAAGCTTATCTTTTAATTTTAAACCTACAGAAACAGTAGTCTCGTATTCTGGAGTTTTAGTTTTAACTCCGACAGAACCTGAAGTATCCTTTAGTTTCATCTCTTTTGAATCAGGAGAAATCGGTTCTTTAGAGTTTGATGACTTGTTTGAATGTCCTGGGTCTATAACTATAGTTTGCTTTATTACTTTTTCTTCTTTAATCTTTTCTTTTTCTGTATTATTTAAATCTTCTTTTTTAATGGGCGGTTTTTCATTATCTTTGTTACCTTCAGAAGTAGATTCTGTTTTAGGATTTTCAGGCACGCTTGCAGTAGTAGTATTTTCCTTATTATCTGTAGGTTGTTTTGAGTTAGAACAACCTACAAATATAAAGATAGGCAAGATTAGAGATAATATTATTTTTTTCATATTAGTTATTCTCTAACTTTTTAATTAAATCTACATTTGCTTTTTCGTATTCATTTAAATCACTATCATTTCCTTTAAAAGAAGGGTTTGGTTGATACCAACTCTTTGAATTAAAGTAAGATTTAAATGGTTCTTGATTAAATACGTAACCGTGTCTTGCGTAAATTTCATTTCTTATAAGTGCAAGTGAGTCTTTGTTGTAGCCTGATAATTCTGCAGGTGTTATATAATCTGTATCACTGTTATAGATTATATAGTCACCAGAATATTTATAAATATCCTTAGGGTCTTTTGATGGATTATTATTTTTAAATGAATACTTAGAATCTAATTTATCAGAACCTAAGTTAGCTTCTTCTAAGCCTTTTTGTATTTCATCGAATTTAGGATAAGATTTTAGTTTATAACCATATTTTGATGCAAGTGTTAATGATTTTAATGCTGAATCATAGTTTTTTGAATCACAATCTTTATCAGCATTATTCAAGCATATTTTAATTATAAGATTTGCTTTATCTTTATCTTGTAAGTTAGATAAAGAATTTATTTCAGTTTCAAAATAAGCATCATCTTTTAAAAGGTTATAAATATCATCAATTACAGTATTGTTATAGTTATATTTTAAAGCTTTATTATAATCATATAGTTTTTCAGAAGTTGAATGTTCTTCTGCTGCTGAATTTAAGTAATGGTTATAAAGTAAGTCATCTTTTCTGAAAAATAAGAAAGTACCAATCCCAATAATTAAAAGAATTATAGGGATTGCTATAAATAAAGCTTTCTTTTTTGACTTTCTTTTAGGCTCTTTTGAAATTTCAGAAGGGCTTTCAAAAACTTCTTCTATCTCTTCAGTTTGGATAATTTCTTCTTTAAAATCATCTTTATTAATTTCAGTTTTTGAGACTTCTTCAAAAACAGTATTAGTTTCTTCTAACTTTTCGATATTATCATTTATTTCAAGTGAAGTATCTTTAGTTATTTTATCTTCATTTTTATCTTTTTCTGTTAGCTTTGTACCACATTTATTACAAAACTTAGCGTTATCAGAAAGTTTAGCGCCACATTTATTACAAAATTTCATTATATAAATCCCCCTAGTTTAAACATCTTCTATTTTTGTTAAAAGGAATTCACCATTTGCATCAACCTTAAAAGTATATTTGTTTTTAAAACTTTCTACCTTTGTAGGGTTTACACCTCTTGTGATTCCGTAAACTTCATTACAAATTATAGTTCCTTCATTCTTTTCTTTATCGTATGTATAGTTTAAAAAGTCTATAGAATCGAATCTTTCACGAATATTTTCGTTATAAATTTGAGGAACTACTTTTTCTTGTTCTGAGTATATTTGACTTCCGTACTCTAAATAACCTGAAATAGTTTGGAATGAGTTGTTATTAACAGAGTATGCAAAGTCTTGTGAATAACCTTTAACGAAAGAGAATAATCTTTGTTTAAAATCATCTTCCATAAGCTTTACGTTTTTAAAATCTAAGTAAGCAGAATTATCGATAATAGAAGTAGGTTCTGTAACTAACTTTTTAGTACCTTCTTTTACAACACCAACTATTTTACTGTCATAAGATACTGGGCCAAAGTTTGAGCAATCCTTTACTTTTTTACCTGTGTTTACGTTATTTATATAAACCTCAGCATCAGGTCTATCACTAGTTATATTTATAGTTTTTAAATCTTCAAAAAGATTAAGTTCTATCTTATTTTCTTTAAATAAATTTAATGTTTTATCTTCAGTTGTATTTAAATATTTCGTATTAGTATTTGCTGTTAATTTATAAGTTCCAGGCATTAAAGGCCCTATTTCAGAAGTTTTATCAAAATCTGAATATGTTTTATTATTTATCATAACTTGTATCTTTGGAAAGCTTGTCTTTATATCAACATAAGATGGTTTTACTACAACTCTATATTTAGAGAAGAATAAATATTCATTTGAAACCTTTTCTAAAGATAGAGGAGCATTTGAATCTAGATTATTTAAATTATCATTTACTGAATCTAATGCTGATGGATTATTTTTAAAATAATCTAAAAGTATAGTACAGTTTTCTTTATTTATTTGTAATCTAGAATCCTTAGAATATAAGACTTTCTCAAGCTCTTCATCATTATTAGTAGTTATAGCGGAGTTGAATGTTTTAAAAACTTCATCTTTGCTCATAACTTGAGATTTAGCAAAAAAGAATCCACCGATCAATAGTAAAGCGATTAAGATGGCTATAGGAATCAGTTTTTTGTTTTTATTATTGTTTTTAGTAGTATTTGTCTTTTGTGATGAACACTTACAATTTTCTATAAGTTGTCCACACTTGTTACAGTATTTCACTTTTAAAATCCCCCTTAATTTGTAAAAATATATATTACATTAGTTAATTTATCATTTTTTAGGGAGTTTGACAAATTTATTTAATTATTTTATAATTTTTTGGAAAATCAAATAATAGGGGGAAATTAAAATGTTTTGCAGAAATTGTGGAAAAGAAATTCCAGATGATTCAGTTTTCTGTCCAGAATGTGGAGGAAAATGTTCAGACGAGAAGGCAGAATCTAAAATTCCTAAGGTAGATCCGCATAAAATTTTAGGGTATTTCTTAGGTGCATTAAAAAAACCAGTAACTACTATAAAAGAAAAAGGGGAAGAGCTAAGTTCATCTATTCATATCGGAATTATTGCAGTAATTACTTTATTAATACCACTAATTCATTTAGGCGTATTAAAAACTTTTATCGGTAAGATTATGAATCTTTACGCTAGCATATCACAGATATATAGTTCACATAGTGTAAATTTAAAGGATAGATTAGAAACTCAAAAAGGTTTAAATGAGTTTGTTGATACTTACGTTCCTTTTGGGAAAATTTATACATTAGATATATTAAGTTTTGTTATCTTCTTTGGATTAATGCTTTTACTAATATACCTAGTATATAAATTTGTATTTAAAGCTAATATAGAAACTAAAAAGTTTTTAGGAATAATATCAGTTGCACTTATTTTAAGATTAGCTTTTACAATAGTAAGTACAGTATTTTTATTAATAAGTATAGTGCCAGCTATAGTGGTTAATGTAATTGGAAGTGTTGTAATTTTAGCTGTTGTTATTTTAGGAATGAGAGAAGTAGCACATGAAGAGGACAAGTTAATTTATGTTGTTGCTATTTCTTACGGAATAGGAATAATAGCATCATATTATTTTACAGTAAATTATATAATATCAACTATACAAAGTTACTTTATTTCGTTAGCACCATCACTATTTTAATAAAGAGGTAAAAGAGGCTTGCAAAATGCAGGCCTCTTTTTTAGGTTATACAAATGAGTTTTAAATTAGCATTTGTCTTTTTCAGACATGCTTTGAATGTAGTCAAACTCAGCTGTGACTATATTATTAGAAACAATAGGGTCAGTAGCTGGGTTTGGTAGAGGAGTTATATCTCCGTTTGGAGCTTCGCTGATTAAATCTCTTTCATCAGGAGCATAACCAGCTCTGTCCTTAGGTAAATAACAATTTGATTTATTTTTACTCATAAAACATCACTCCTTAATATATAGTATGGTTAAATTTCAATAAATTATAACAGGGTTATTTTAGGAATTTATATTAAATCCAATATAATTGAAAAGATTGTCGTAAACTGGTATAATTAAAATGTTTTTATAAATTAAAGAAGGTACATGGAGGAGATATCATATGCCAAAAAGAATAGCCATCTTAGGTGGTCCAAGATGTGGTAAAACTACATTAATACAACAACTTTATGTTGATTTAAAAATAAGAGACTTAAATGTAGGTGTAGCTACAGAATATAGCACAGACTATTTAAGAGATAAAGGTATGATAGAAACTATTGCAGAGCAATACGGTATATACTTAGGACAACTTCAATTAGAAGAGTCACTAAACTGTTTTGATTATGCAATAACTGATTACGCAACATTTGTTCCATATATATACGGAAGATTTATGTTAGGCGATAAAAAAAGAACTCAAAAAGAAATTGAGATTCTAAAAGATTTATACATATTAGCATTAAGAGACTTACCAAAGTACGACCACATTTTCTTTGTTCCAAGAGAGTTTGGATATACTAGAGATGGAGTAAGATGGCAAGATGAAGAATTAGCAGAAGCTATAGATAGAGCTATATTATCATTCTTAGAAGCTGAAAATGTTAATTTTGATATAATAACTGGTTCAACAAAAGAAAGATCAGAGAAGATTTTAAAGATTGTAGGATTAGATAAATTTGAAGTAAAGGCTGCAATGCCTGAAAAATAGAATTTTAAGGTTTGGGGTGTTTAGCTTTTAGTCAAAACATCCCAAAATTTATATATTTAAGAGTATAATAGATTTATATAGAAGGATAATAAATAATAAGAGCATAAGAGGCTTGGATTTTGGAGGAATAAATATGAGAAAGATTAAGGTTTTATCAGTATTTGGTACAAGACCTGAGGGGATAAAAATGTGTCCTTTAGTTAAAGCTTTAGAAAAGGATGAAAGATTTCAGTCAATAGTATGTGTTACAGCACAACATAGAGAAATGTTAGATGCAGTTTTAGATATTTTTAAAGTTAAGCCAGATTTTGATTTAGATATAATGGCGCACGGACAGACTATAATAGATATCTCAACTAAAGTTTTAAGAGGAGTGGACGAAACTATAAAGGAATGTAAACCGGATATAGTATTAGTTCACGGAGACACTTCAACTACCTTAAACGGAGCTCTTGCAGCATTTTATAACAAGGTTCCAGTAGGGCACGTTGAAGCAGGACTTAGAACATATGATATATATTCACCATTCCCAGAAGAAGCTAATAGAAAATTAACAGGAGCAATAACAGAAATGCACTTTGCACCAACTAATACTAATAAAGCTAATCTTCTTAGAGAGGGAGTAGATGGAGAAAAGATAATAATAACTGGTAACACAGTTATAGATGCTCTTTTAAGTGTTATAGATGAAGATTTAAAATTCGAGCAAGAAGAATTAAACGATATAAACTACAAGAACAAAAAAGTAATTCTTTTAACAACACATAGAAGAGAAAACTGGGGAGAGCCTATGGAAAACATCTTTAAAGCGATGATAAGATTAGTTAAAGATAACGAAGATGTTGAAGTAATTTTCCCAATGCACAAAAACCCTTCAATAAGAGAATTAGCTCATAGATATTTCGATGAATATAAAGGAAGAGTTCATTTAATAGAGCCTTTAGAGTACGTAGAATTTGCAAACCTTATGGAAAGAGTATACTTAATAATGACAGATTCAGGTGGAATTCAAGAAGAAGCACCAACACTTGGGAAACCAGTAATGGTACTTAGAACTGAAACAGAAAGACCAGAAGCTGTAGAAGCAGGAACTATAAAGCTTGCAGGTGTAGAAGAAGATAATATCTACAACTTAGCAAAAGAGCTTATAGAAAATAAGGAAGAGTACGAAAAAATGGCTCACTCTGCAAACCCTTACGGAGATGGGAAAGCTTGTGAGAGAATATTAGATAGTATATTCAAGAAATTTAATTAGAAGTGATAAAGTGGTATTTTTATACCACTTTTTTTATTTTTCAAAAGAACAATTATATAGGGGGAATACATTTTAGAAAGAAGGGGTTTTTATAATAACTTTAGATGCTAGGTCAAACGAAAAGAAATTAATAGAAAAAACTATAAAAGAATGTTTAAAAAAAGAAAATATTAAGATAGATAACTTTATAAGAGTAGGCGGAATGACTAATAAGAATTATAAAGTTAAAACTTTAAATGAGAGTTTTGTTCTTAGATTTCCAGGAGAAGGAACAGAAAAAATAATAGATAGAAAAAGCGAAGTTTTAAATGTAAAAGCAATTTCAAATAAAGAAATAGATGTAAAAACTTTATATATTAATGAAGAAACGGGAATAAAGATAACTAAATATATTGAAGACGCGGAAACTTTAAATAATGATACAGCAAAAGAAGATAAAAACTTAAAATTAGTTTCAGAGCTTTTATTAAAATTACATAATTCAAAAATAGAAATGATAAATGAGTTTAATCCATTCTATGAGATTAAAAAATACGAAGATATAATAATTAAAAATAGATACGAATTTTACAAAGGGTATGACTCAATTAGAAATAAGGTATTAAATCTTAAAAATGATTTAGATACAAGTCTTGTACCTTCACACAATGATACTTTACCAGATAATTTTATTAAAGATAAAGATGGAAAATTATATTTAATAGACTGGGAATATAGCGGTATGAATAATAGACTTTGGGATCTAGCTGCATATTCTTTAGAAGCTGAATTATTAAACTTTGAGGAAGATAGATTTTTAAAATACTATCTTAATAGAGAAATAGAAGAAAAAGATAGACTTAATTTACTTATAAATAAAATCCTTCAGGATATTCTTTGGTCACTTTGGACAATCATTAAAGAAAACGAGGGAGTAGATTACGGTCTTTACGGTATAGATAGATATAACAGAGGTATAAAGAATTTAGAAAAGTACACTAAAGGGCTAATTTATGAATAAAAAATTTTTTAAAATAAATAAAGGTATAAGAAATGGTTTATTTTCAGCTATAACTTGGGGCGCAGATACTGCATTAGT
This sequence comes from Clostridium sp. LY3-2, assembly GCF_024705715.1. Classification (NCBI taxonomy): domain Bacteria; kingdom Bacillati; phylum Bacillota; class Clostridia; order Eubacteriales; family Clostridiaceae; genus Clostridium; species Clostridium sp. LY3-2. The sequence goes on along the minus strand of NZ_JAMDLQ010000010.1, from coordinate 86,506 downwards.
TGGAATAGTTATAACATCGATTTCTAATATAAATTTTTATAAAGCTATATTTTTAGCGCCATTTATAACAGCATTTTTGCATGATTTATTTTCAGTTATGTGGGTAACGATTTATTTATTTTTAAGAAGAGAGTTAAAAAACTCTATTTCTAAATTAAAACTTAAAAACACAAAAGAGATTATTTTAGGAGGGTTACTTGGAGGTCCTATCGGAATGACTTGTTACCTCTTATCTATAAATTATATAGGTCCTTCTTATACAGCCTGCATTACTTCACTTTATCCAGCCTTTGGAGCCCTTTTAGCTAAAGTGATTTTAAAAGAAAAGCTTAATAAAAAGGCTTGGATAGGGATTTTACTAAGTCTTATAGGGATAGTATTTTTAAGTGATTTTATAACATTTAAAGATATAAATATATTAGGATATACTTTTGCGGCTATTTGCCTTGTAGCTTGGGGGAGCGAGGCTGTTTTATGTTCTTTAGGAACTAGAGGAGAAGAATTAGATACAGATACAGCTTTGTTTGTAAGGCAATTAACTTCAGCTATAGTGTATGGATTTTTGATAATTCCTATAATAGGAGGACTTGATTTAAATATTGCTTCTCTTTTAAAACCGGAAGTTTTAATTATTATATTTATATCACTTCTTGGAACTTCATCGTATTTGTTTTATTATAGTTCAATAAAAAAGATAGGTCCAAGCAAGGCTATGGGTATAAATATAACTTACTTTTTGTGGGCAGTTATAATTGATGCTGTAATATTAAATTCAAATATTTCATTAAAAGTAATAATAAGTGGCTGTATGATTTTGCTAGGTTCATATCTTATAGCTAAGGATTGATTAGGAGATTAATTATGAGAGCGATTATTTTAGCGGCAGGGATGGGCACAAGGCTTAGACCATTAACTATAAAAACACCTAAATCTTTAATAAAAGTTAAAGATAAACCTTTAATTGAAAGACAGATAGAATACCTTAAAGAAAAGGGAATAGATGAAATAATAGTAGTAACGGGGTATTTAAAGGAAAGCTTTGAATATCTTAAAGAAAAATATAACGTAGAACTTTTTTATAATGATAAGTATGATATTTATAATAATATTTACACTATGAATTTAGTTAAAGATTATTTAGGGGATTCTTACGTTATAGATGCAGATATATATCTAGATAGAAATATCTTTAAAAATGATATTAAAGATTCTACATATTTTTCAGTCTGCAAAGAAAAATTTAATAATGAATGGAAAATAGTATTTGATGAGAATAATAATATAGAGAAAATAGATATAGTAGAAGAGGGATTCGGCTACATCTTATCTGGAGTGTCGTATTGGAGCATTGAAGATTCTAGAATTATAAAAGAAGAGCTTGAAAGAATTATGAAAACTTCTGATTTTTCTAAGTTTTACTGGGATGATATAGTTAGGCTTAATATAGGAAAACTTAATGTTAAAATAGATAAATTAAAAGAAGATGATATTTTCGAAATAGATTCATTAGAAGAACTAGAAGAACTTAAGAGAAAACTTAACTTTTAAGGAGTTACCAAAAAAGATAATATTGTGATATAATCGGTAATAGATTATTTTTAGAATAAATTAAAGTTAATATAAATTTAAGGAGGAAAAACCTTGGCTGATTTTATAAAAGAAATAGAAAAAAGAAGAACCTTTGCGATAATCTCTCACCCTGATGCTGGTAAAACTACATTAACTGAGAAATTCCTACTTTACGGAGGAGCTATAAGACTTGCAGGTTCAGTAAAAGCAAGAAAGGCTTCAAGTCATGCAGTTTCAGACTGGATGGAGATTGAAAAACAAAGAGGTATCTCAGTTACTTCTTCAGTTATGCAGTTTAACTATAGCGGTCACTGCATAAATATATTAGATACTCCAGGGCACCAAGACTTCTCAGAAGATACATATAGAACACTTATGGCTGCGGATTCAGCAGTAATGGTAGTAGATGCTGCTAAAGGGGTTGAGGCTCAAACTAAAAAATTATTCCACGTTTGTGCACTTCGTGAAATGCCTATATTTACTTTTGTAAATAAAATGGATAGAGAAGCTAAAGATCCGTTTGGACTTTTAGAAGATATAGAAAACGAACTTGGAATTAAGACTTACCCTATGAACTGGCCGATAGGTTCAGGTAAAGAATTTAAAGGTGTTTACGAAAGAGACAATAAAAGAATCATAGCTTTTAGTGGCGGAAAACACGGATCAGAAGAAGTTGAAGCTATAGAAGGTTCTGTAGATGATCCTAAATTCAAAGAGATTTTAGGAGAAGCTCTTCACGAAAAGCTTATGGAAGATATAGAACTTTTAGATATAGCAGGGGATGAGTTTGATGTTGAAAAGGTAAGAAACGGAGAATTAACTCCAGTATTCTTTGGATCAGCACTTACAAACTTCGGGGTTGAACCTTTCTTAGAGCATTTCTTAGAGATGACAACTTCACCTTTATCAAGACATTCAAGCATAGGAAATGTAGATCCTTTTGATGATAGTTTTTCAGCTTTCGTATTTAAGATACAAGCAAATATGAATAAAGCTCATAGAGATAGAATAGCATTTATGAGAATTTGTTCTGGAAAATTCGAAAAAGGAAAAGATTATTTCCACATGCAAGGAAACAAAAAAATAAAATTAGCACAGCCTCAACAATTTATGGCTCAAGATAGAGAAATAGTTGAAGAAGCTTATGCAGGAGATATAATCGGAGTTTTCGATCCAGGTATATTCGCTATAGGAGACACTATCTGTACTCCAAGCAAGAAGTTTAAGTTCGATGGAATACCAGCCTTTGCTCCAGAGCATTACGCAAGAGTTAGACCTATTGATACTATGAAGAGAAAGCAATTCGTAAAAGGTGTTACTCAAATAGCACAAGAAGGTGCAATTCAGGTATTTAAAGAACTTCATATAGGAATGGAAGAAATAATAGTTGGTGTTGTAGGTGTAATTCAATTCGAAGTTTTAGAATACAGACTTAAGAGTGAATACAACGTAGACATCAAAATGGAAAGACTTCCTTATAGATTCGTAAGATGGATAGAAAATGATAACGACATAGATATAGAAAAACTAAACCTTACTTCAGACACTAAAAAGGTTAAAGACTTCAAAGATAGAAACCTTCTTATATTCCAAAATACTTGGGGAATAAGCTGGGCTTTAGATCACAATAAAGGTATAGTTTTATCAGATGTTGGTAAATCAGAAGAATAGAAATTTTAAGGAGGAGGGCATAAGCTTTTCTCCTTTTAACATTACTAAAGAAAAATTGGGGGATAAAATTGAATAGAGATACAAGATACATAGATGAATCAATTAAATTAGAGGGAATATACAGTGAATGCAATGAGCATTTAAGAGAACAATCTTCAAAGAGAGATCAAATTTTAGCTTTTTATGGAGCTGCTATGGGTTTTGCTATAGCAAATCTAGATAACCTTAAAAAGATAGAAAATATTTCGTATGTTTTTGTGATTATATCTTTAAGTAGTTTAATTTTAGCATTTGTAATAAAGAATTATATTTTCTGGCATGATGTTTACGTGTTTTCGGCTAGGACTTTGCAGCATATAATGTTTTTTGATCAAGGTAGAATAACAAACAATATAATAAGAAAAACATATAAGAATACACTGAGGAAGAACTTCGGTATAAAAAATTATTTTGGTAAAACAGAAGTCAAAATGTTAAACATATATTTACTAATTAGTTCTTTAAATATATACTTAATATTCTATTTTAGTGATAAACTAGGGGGATATTTTATTGTTGCGGTATGTTTAAACATTGCATATATAACATGGATTAATATCAATACATTTAAAATGATTGAGAAAAATTTTGTTGCATACGACAAAGAGAGTAATCACAAAGAAAATATATTTTTTCCTTGGTGCATAGATTTATACTCTAAAGAAAAAGACATTGTAGAAAATATTGATGTTTTTTATTCGAAAACTAAAAATTGAGTTGTTATAAGTAAAAAAGTGTAATCAGTATTAACAAAAAGAGTTAGTTATGGTACACTTTTAAGTGTTGATTTATTATAAAAATTGTAAAATTTTGCAATGTGGAGGAAAAAATGAAATTAAAAATTGAATACGACAGATGGAAAAATGATGAAATTTTCGATATAGAAACTAGACAAGAAATAAGAAGTTTAGTAGACGAAAAGGAAATTGAAGACAGATTTTATAAGGAACTAGAATTTGGTACTGGAGGATTAAGAGGAATAATAGGTGCTGGAAGCAACAGACTTAATATATATACAGTAGGGAAAGCAACTGAAGGTTTAGCAAGATATCTTTTAGATAAATATAAAGAAAACATATCAGTTGCTATAGCATACGATTCTAGAAATATGTCAACTGAATTCGCAGAGTATTCAGCAAGAGTTCTTGCTGCAAATGGGATAAAAGTAAATCTTTTTGAAAGTTTAAGACCCACACCAGAATTATCATTTACAGTTAGACATTTAGGGTGTAATGCAGGGATAGTTTTAACAGCTTCTCACAATCCTAAAGAATATAATGGTTATAAAGTATATGGTGATGATGGATGTCAGATTACAGATGAAGCAGCGAAGGCTATAATAGGGGAAATTAATAGCGTTGATTATAAAGATGTAAAAGTTATGGCTAAAGAAGAAGCTTTAGATAAAGATCTTATTAATATAATAGGTGAAGATATAGATAAAGAATTTATAAATAAACTTAAGAATTACACTATAAGAAAAGACTTAGTAAAGGCAAAGGCTAAAGAATTAAAAATCATATATACGCCGATTCATGGAACTGGATTAATGCCTTTAAAAAGAATCTTAACAGAGCAAGGATACGAAAACTTATACATAGTTAAAGAACAAGAAAAACCAGATGGAAATTTTCCAACAGCACCATATCCTAATCCAGAAGATCAAAAAGTTTTTGAATTAGCGTTAGATATGGCAAAATCTATTCAGCCAGATCTTATATTTGGAACGGATCCAGATGCTGATAGAATTGGAGTAGTTGTTAAAGATTCACTAGGAGATTATAAAATTTTAACAGGAAATCAAATAGGAACTCTATTAACTCATTATATAATAAACTCATTGAAAGAAAGTAATAGTCTTCCAAGTAATGGAGCTGTCATAAAAACAATAGTTACAACTGAAATGGCAAGAAACATATGTGAAGAAAATAATATAGAGATGTTCGATGTTTTAACAGGTTTTAAATATATAGGGGAAATGATGGGAAGATTCGAAAAGGATAATTCAAATGAATTTATTTTTGGATTTGAAGAAAGTTACGGATGCTTATATGGGGATCACGCTAGAGATAAAGATGCTATTGTCACTGGACAAATGATTTGTGAGATGGCTTTATATTATAAAGAAAAAGGACAAACTCTATATGATGCATTTAATTCTTTATGTGAGAGATTTGGATACTATAAAGAGAAATTGATATCTATAGAACTTAAAGGAAAAGAAGGACAAGAGAAAATATCTAAATGTATATCAGACCTTAGAGAGAATCCTATTTTTGAGGTTTCAGGTATTAAGGTTAAATATATAAATGATTATAAAGAATCAATATGCACTGATTTTGTAAATCAAAGCAATGAAGAGATATTATTACCTAAATCAAATGTATTAAAATATATTTTTGAAGATGATTCTTGGTTTGTTGTAAGACCTTCAGGTACAGAGCCTAAGATGAAGATTTATATAGGAATAAAGGGTTCAGATGAGAAATCATCAGAAAATAAAATTGAAAATCTAGAAAATGAAATAATGAAATTGCTTAATAAAAGTTTATAGGTAATTATTTGTTTTTTAGATAAGATTGGGAGTGAAAGAGTGGAAATTAGTAATACAGATACATCAAAAAATATACTTTATGAAATATTTAAAAGATTTATAGATATATTTGCATCACTAGTTGGGTTGATAATTTTATCACCAGTTTTGTTAATTGTATCATTGTTTATAAAGCTTGAATCCAAAGGACCTGTAATTTTTTCACAAGTTAGGGTAGGAAAAAATCTAAGTGAATTTAAGATGTATAAATTTAGATCTATGGTAGTCAATGCAGAGGAACTGAAAAATAAATTAAAAGAACAAAATGAAATGTCAGGACCTATGTTTAAAATGAAAGATGATCCAAGAGTTACTAGAATAGGCAGATTTATAAGGAAAACAAGTATAGATGAACTACCGCAACTAATTAATGTATTAAAAGGTGATATGAGTTTAGTAGGACCTAGACCATCACTTCCAAAGGAAGTCAAAGAATTTGAGCCTTGGATGCTTGAAAGGTTTAGTGTTAAACCAGGACTTACTTGTTTTTGGCAAGTTTCAGGAAGAAATAATATAGATTTCGAAGATTGGATGAAACTAGATATAAAATATGTAAGAGAAAGAAGTACATTAGTTGATATAAAGTTAGTTTTTAAAACTTTCTTTGTTTTATTCGGAGACGAAAATGCATCATAAGGGAGGAAATAAAGATATGCTATGTGCACTAATTATGGCTGGAGGAAAAGGGACAAGATTTTGGCCACTATCAACAGAAGAAAAACCAAAGCAATTTCTAAATTTAATAGGTGAAAAGACGATGATACAAATGACGGTAGACAGAGTGAAACCTATTATACCTGTGGAGAGAATATTTGTTTGTACTGGAGAACAATATGTTGATTTAGTAAGAGAACAGTTACCAGAATTACCTGAAAGAAATATAATAATTGAACCTGAAGGAAGAAATACAGCACCATGTATAGCTTTATCAGCATTTGTTATAAAAAGATATTATAAGGATGCTAGTATGATAGTTTTACCTTCAGATCATTTAATTAAAGATGAAGAAAAGTTTAGAGAAATAGTTAAGGATGGGGAAGAATATCTAAATGAAAATAATAAAGCTATAATAACTTTAGGTATGGAACCAACAAGACCAGAAACTGGATATGGATACATAAAATTTACAGATAATATGGAAAAATCTAATGAAAGTGATGTAATAAAAGTTGATAAATTTGTTGAAAAACCTTCTTTTAAAACTGCACTTGAATATTTAAAAGAGGGAAAATACCTTTGGAATGGAGGTATGTTTATTTGGACTATTGATAATATACTTTCAGAAATGAAAAAATATGCCTCTAGAACTTATGAAGCATTAAGCAACATAGAGTTATCAGAGGAAAGTGAATTACAAGATACTATAAATAAGTCATACGGCAACACAGAACCTATATCCGTAGACTATGCTATATTAGAAAAATCTAATGATATATATGTTATACCAAGTAATTTTGGATGGGATGATGTAGGTAGCTGGGAAGCACTTGATAGATATAGAGAAAAAGATACAGATGGTAATATATATATAGGTGAAGTTAAAGGGGTAGATTCAGAGAATAACTTAGTAATTTCATCACAAAACAATGTAATTATCCACGGATTAAAAGATATATATGTTATTGAAAATGATGGGCATATAATTATTGGTAAAAAAGAGGAAGTTTCAAAAATAAAGGAGCTAAAAGCAAAAATATATGGATAATAAAATCAAAGTTCTTCATATAGCACAAGCTAATGGTGGGGTTTCACAATATATAAAAACTTTTTTAAAGTATGTTGATAAAAAAAATTATCAGCATACTATTTTAGTATCAAACCAATATAGAGACGAAGAAAAAGAATATAGAGAATTGGTAGATAATATAGAATATGTAGAAATGGTAAGAGAAATTTCTTTAAAGCAAGATTTGAAATCTATTTTGTGTATTAGACGAATAATTAAAAGGTTGAATCCGGATATTATATACATGCATAGTAGTAAGGCTGGAGCTATAGGAAGAGTTGCAAGTGTTGGTAGTAAGGCAAAAATAATTTACAATGCCCATGGATGGGCGTTTGATATGGATATTAGCAATAAGAAAAAAAATATGTATATTTTTATTGAAAAAGCTTTAGCTAAGGTTACAGATAAAATAGTTTGTATTTCTAAAAATGATTATGATGTTGCAATAAAAGAAAAAATAAGTAATAAGAGCAAGTTAGAATTAATTCCTAATGGTATTGATATAGAAAAATTCGAAGAAACAAAACTTGATAATAGTATCAGAAAGAGCTATAACATACCAGACAATAATAAAATAATAGGTATGGTAGCAAGAATAAGTGAACAAAAATCTCCAAGAACATTTGTAGAGGTTGCTAAAGAAATTTTAAAGAAAAGAAAAGATGTCACATTTATTATGGTTGGTGATGGTGAGCAAAGGGCTGAAATAGAAGAGTATATTTTTCAAAATAATTTAGAAAATAATATAATTATTACAGGTTGGGTTACAAACACTATACAAATAACTAAAGGTTTTGATATTGCTATGTTAACTTCTAATTGGGAAGGGTTTGGGCTTGTAATTCCAGAGTATTTTATTTCAAAAGTACCAACAATAGCATCTAATGTTGGAGGTATAAGAAATATAATAATAAATGATAAAAATGGTATTTTAGTATCAAACCAAGATATAAATGAATATTGCAAATCAATTGAAAGGTTATTAGATGATGATAAGTATTATAACAAAATAATGAATAATGCTTATAAAGATGCCAAAGAAAATTTTGATATAAAAAGGGTTGTAAAACAACATGAGAAATTTTTTGGTGAAACTTAATTAATGATTGTGAGGAATAAAATTGAAAAAAACAGTTATTTTTAATGCGTTGCAAACAAGCTTGAGCGGTGGGATAGGTAGATATTGCTATGAAATATCTAAATCAATGTATGATAATAAAGGGGATATTAATTTAAAAATTGTTATAAGAAAAGAAGATAAGGATAAATATCTATTTGCGGAAGATAAAGATTTAATAATAATAGAGGGTATAACTAATGGGATAAAAAGAAATATTTTTGAACAGTTTAAATTACCAAAGCTTATAGAGGGAAATTATCCAGATGCATTAATTCATTATCCAGATACTATGGCACCAATTTTCTCCAAGAATAAAATAGTGACTACAATGCATGATATGGCATTTAGAACTTTAGAAGATGAATTTTCATTTAAAACAAAACTTTGGAAAAAATTTATTACAGGAAAATCTGTAAAAAAAGTTGATAAAATTGTTGCTATAACTAATTTTACAAAAAGTGAAATAGAAAAATATTATCCAGAGCAATCAAATAAAATAAATGTAATTTATAATGGATTTAATGATTTTAGCAGTGAGCCAATAGTAATTAAAAATATTAATGAAGGTATAAAAAATATTTCTGGAAAATTTATTTTATCTGTAAACACTATTACGCCAAGAAAAAATATATCCGGTATAATAAATTCTTTTAATCTAATCAAGGAAAAAACAGATGCAAAACTTGTTATAGCAGGCGGAAATGGGTATAAATCTGAAGAAATATTTGATTTGAGTAAAAAATTAGATTTAGAGGATAGAATAGTTTTCACAGGAAAAATTAATGATGACGAACTTAAATATTTATATAAAAAAGCTGCTTTATATATCTATATATCATTTTACGAAGGGTTTGGATTATCGCCGTTAGAAGCTATGAGTTATGGAGTGCCTACTATAGTTTCAAATGTAACTTCGATTCCAGAAGTAGTTGGTAATAGAGCTATAAAGGTAGCACCAAATGATACAGAAGAGATTGCTAAAAATATGTATAAATTATTAGAAGATAACAAGTTTAGAGAAAGTATACTAGAAAAAATGTATACAGAAAAAGTTGGATTTTCGTGGGGGAAATCAGGGAAAGAAATGATAGAATTATATAAAAATATTTAATTAAAGGAGACGGTATGGAAGTAACAGTAATTGGATGGATTGTTATAGCACTATCTATATATGGATTAATAAAAAGTGAAAAATTCTTGTTATATATTACTGTATTTTTTTCAACATTTACAGCAGCATCAGCTTTAAATATAGAAAAGACAGTTACAGGAATTGCTCCATTTTATATTTGTGGAGGACTTTGGATAATAAAAACAATAATATCGAATAAAAATTTATTTACACTTAATAATTTAAAATTTGAATTAAAAACTAATAAATTAATACGCGCATTATTAATTTTTATTATTGTAATAGTAGTTGGAGAGTTATTAAGATTTTTTAATTTTATGCCAATTACATATAATGATCTTAATGCAAATACATCTAATAATATTAGTTTTACGGGGAGTAATATTACGCAACCTATATATTTGTTTTTTATGTTAGTTATAGCTATGCTAATAAGCATAACTGTAAAAGAAAAAAGAGTATTTAAAAATATTATTATTTCATTTGCTATGAGCAGTATTTTTGCTATAGTTTGGGGTATATTACAGTTCTGTATGTATTACTTGAATATAGAATATCCCGCATATCTATTTAATAATAATATTGCACTTGGACAATTATATTTTCAAATGGTTTATGGAATAAAAAGAGTAAATTCAATAGCGTTAGAACCTTCTACATTTGCACTTAATTTATTGCAATTCTTACCTTTAATTTTGGTGTTATGGCTAGCAAATAAAAAAATAAGTAAAAGTGAAAAAAAATCAAATATTGTATTAATATTAATAATTTTTATAACACTAGCAGTTGCAGTTTTAACAACTTCATCTACAGCATATTTAGGTATAGGAATACTTATAATTGCAACAACTATATATGTTTATGTATTTTCAATAAAAGGCGAGGAGTTATATCAAAATCGTAATAGGATTTTGATATTTTATATAATAGGTTTAATCAGTTTAATTGCAATATATATTTTGGCGGTTAAGGTATTTAATATATATTGGGGAACTTTAGTAGATGCCTTTAGAGATATGACCGTAAATAAAAAGAATTTGGAATCAGGACAGTTAAGAGGGAATGCTGTAGAGATGTCATTGAGTATTTTAAAACAATCACCTCTTTTTGGGGCAGGATTTGGTTCATTTAGATCTCTAGATACTATTACGAATTTATTAGCTAATACTGGTATATTAGGTATATTATCATATATTTATATTATCTTTATTACAATAAAGCAAGCATTAGTAAAAAGAAAAAATAATGAAACTATGAGCGTTATATTAATTCTTATGGTACTTATGCCTACGATAGGGTTATGCATATCTATACCTGATCTTAATTTCGGATATTATTGGATAATTATATCTGTTACTTATAGTTACTTTAATTTAAAAAGGAGAATTTGATTTGAAAATAGCAATTGATGGTAGACCACTAATCGAAAAAAAAACTGGAATAGGATATTACTTAGATTACCTTTTAAGAAATATTCTAGAAAATGATAAAGAAAATGAATATTTTTTGTTTTCGGATAGGAAAGTTTATTTTGAAGGTGAGAAATATAAAAATTTAAAAATAATAGAGGATGATAAAGGAAAGTTTAAAAAGACTATTTGGTATTTAATTAAGACAAAATCCTTATGTAATAAATATAAAATAGATGTTTTTTGGGGAACTCAGCACGTATTACCTTTTAACATGAGTGGATTAAAACAAATCCTTACAGTACATGATTTAGTTGCTTTTGATTTTAAAGATACAATGAGTACTTATAATAAAATAATAAATAAATTACTTATTCCTAAATCAATAAAGAAAGCAGACAAAATAATAGCTGTTTCTAAATCAACAAAAGAGAGAATCAATTATCATTTTCCTAAAATTAAAAATGATAAAATAAAAGTTATTTACGAAGATGTTGTAGTTGAAAAGAGTAAAGACCCTATAAATGATAGTTTATTAAGAGATAAAAGTATAGAAAAAAAACAATATTTAATGTTTTTAGGTACAATAGAACCACGTAAAAATATAAAAACACTGATAAAAGCTCTAGATATAATAAATAAATCAGAAAATTTAAAACTTGCAATATGCGGTAAGTATGGTTGGAAATGTGATGAAGAAAGAAATTTAATAGAAAAAAATAAAAAAAATATAGTATTTTTTGATTATGTAACTGATGATGAAAAAAATTATTTAATGAAAAATTCTTTCGCATTTATTTTCCCATCTTTATATGAAGGATTTGGGTTACCAGTTTTAGAGGCGATGAGAAATGGAACTATTGCTATAGTTTCAGATAACACTTCTCTTAAAGAGCTTATAGAAATAGATGAATTAAAGTTTGATACTATGGATTATGAAGAGCTAGCAGATAAAATATTAAACCTTTATAAAGATAAAGAACTTTATAATAAAGCATTAGGCTATTGTGAAAAAAGAGAAAAAGATTTTTCTTGGGATAATATAGCTAAAGAATACATTGATGAGATAACTAGGTGGTAATATGAAGATTTGTTTTATAGTAGGTGCATTTCCTAATATGAAATGTGGTGTTGGAGATTACACACACATGTTAGCAAAATGCTTGTCAGAAGAAAATGATGTTGAAATAATAACATCATCTAAAGTCAAATTTAAAAATAATGACAATACCAATAGAGTAAAAGTTCATGGGATAGTAGATACATGGGATTATTCTTCAAAAAAAATAATATTAAAAAAGATATCTGATATAAATCCTGATATTGTGCATATACAGTATCCAAGTGATGAGTATGGAAAATCATTTTTTATAAACTTCTTGCCAAGATATATAAAAAAAAGAGTTGGGTGTAAGGTAGTTCAAACAGTACACGAGTACTTAAGTTATACTACTAAGGGTAAATTGAGGAATCTTATTAATTATAAAAATGCTGATAATATAGTAGTTGTTGAAAAGCAGTACAAGCCGATGATTAAATCATTTGGAGGTGTATTATCGAAAAATTTACCATTAAAATATATACCAATAAGTTCTAACATACCTAAAAGTGAAATAAATGATACGGGAATTTCAGAAATTAGAGAAAGATTAAATTCTAAAGAGTGTATATTGATTTCATTTTTTGGATTTATTAATGAATTAAAGGGGATAGAAACTTTAATATCATCTATATCAGAACTTATTAAAAAAGGTGAAAATATAAAACTTTTAATTTTGGGAGAACTGAATTTAGAAAACGAATATCATAAAAAAGTATTAAGTTTAATAGAAAACAATAATATTAAGGATAATGTTATTGTTACCGGATTTGTTGAGTCAATACATGAGGTTTCTGATTATCTTAAATCAAGTGATATGAGTATATTGCCTTTTAGAGATGGAGTATCAGAAAGAAATGGAAGTTTTTTAGCAGCGTATAGTCAGGATATTCCTATCATAACTACATCTAATGAATTACAAGATTTTGATGGCGTGTTTTATGTTAAACCTGGTGATTCAAAAGGGATAGTTAATAAATATTATGAAGTGAAAAATAGCAATGAAAAATATAAAAGAAACATCATCTCTTGGGATGATATTAAAGAAGAACATATTGATATATATAAGCAAGGAGATATAGATAATGAATAAAGTAATAGCAGTTACTGTTACATATAATAGGGCGGATACACTAAAAAAGACAATTGATGCTTTAACTAATCAGGAGTATAAGTTAGAGAAAATAATAGTTGTTGATAATGATAGTAATGCAGAAAATAAAAGAAAACTTAGAGAAATTGCTAGAGAGAATGAGTTAGTAGAAGTAATATGGAAAGAAGACAATCTTGGTGGTGCTGGTGGGTTTTATTATGGAATGAAACTAGCTAAAGAAAAATATAACCCGGATTGGTACTGGATTATGGATGATGATGCTTATCCAACAAAAGAATGCTTAAAAAAATTAATTGAGGCTAACATGGATTTAAAAGATGTTGGATTTCTAGCTCCTGCAATTTATGGTATAGATAATGAAGAATATCAAATGTACCATCATAAATTTATATCAGGTGATAAAGTTAATGATGTTACAGCGGTAGAAAAATATGATAATTTAGATAATATAACAGAGATTGAAGCAAATGCATTTGTGGGGCCGTTGTTTTCAAAAGAAGCAGTTGAAGCAGTTGGATTACCTGATAAAGGGTTATTTATCTATGGGGATGATACAGAGTACACGTATAGAGTATCAAGAAAATACAAAGGATATGTGGTAAAGTCAGCGATAATAAATCATCAGGATCCACCATATCAAGGTAAGGTTGTAGCACCAGAGGGATGGTGGAAAGAATATTATATGTTTAGAAATAGATTTTTCTTTATAAATGAATTTATTGAAGATTCAGGTGAAAGGAAAAAATCACAAAGAACATTAAAAAAAGAATTATATAGAAGAATTTTAGCCACATGCATAAAAGGACACTATAAAGGGTTTAGAAAATTAAGAATAGGAACTTTAAAAGCTGCTATTGATGATGGAATGAACAATAACAGTGGTAAAACTATAGATCCAGGAAATTATATTGGTAAAGTAAAAGACTTGAGAAAGAAAATCGAGGGATAGAAATGAGTCTTAAGAAGAACTTCTTTTATAATACAATTTATCAAATATTAATATTACTATTACCAATGGTAACTGTACCCTATATATCTAGGGTATTAGGACCACAAGGAATAGGGGAGTATTCTTATACTAATTCTTATGCACAATATTTTGTTTTGCTAGGAATGATAGGGATATCACTTTATGGAAATAGACAAATTGCATATACTAAAAAGAATAAGGAAAAAATGTCATTAGAGTTTTGGAATATTTATACATTGCAATTATTGACGACTATTCTTTCCTTAGTTGTATATATAATAATATTTGTAATAATTAATAAAGATAATAGGCTATTATATGGAGTACAGGCAATAACAATAGTTTCAGCAACATTTGATATATCATGGTTCTTTATAGGATATGAAGATATGAAAAGTGTTGTATTAAGAAATACAATAGCTAAAATTATAGGTGTATTATTAATTTTTATCTTAGTTAAAGATAGTAGTGATGTAGTTATTTATGCAGCTATAATGGCTATAACTATGCTACTAGGACAAGTTATTATGTGGAAAGAGCTGAAGGGAAAGGTGATATATAAAAAACCATGTTTTAAATATATGGTTAAGCACCTTAGGCCTTCATTAGCGTTATTTATTTCTCAATTAGCTATGCAGGTATATGTTCTTTTAGATAGAACTATGCTTGGGTTTATGACAAATGATTCACAGGTAGGACTATATGATAATTCCCAAAAAACCATTAAGCTTGTTTTAGCATTAGTTACATCAGTAGGGACAGTTATGTTGCCTAGAATGAGTAGTCTTTATTCAGAGGGGAAAATGGATGAATTTAAGGACATGGTATATAAAGCCTTTTCTTTTATAAACTTCGTAGCATTTCCAATGACATTCGGGCTTTTAGCTATATCTAAGGATTTTTCAAGTTGGTTTTATGGACCTAGTTTTAATGGGATACAAATATTACTAATTATCGGCTCTTTTTTAATTTTAGCAATTAGTTGGAGTAATATATTAGGTATACAAGTAATGCTCCCTATGAGGATGGAAAGACAATTTACAATTTCTGTTTGTGTTGGTGCAGTTGTAAATGTTATATTGAATATACTTTTAATTCCTACATTATTTTCTTTAGGTACAACATTTGCATCAGTTATTGCTGAATTTGCAGTTACCTTAGTACAAGTATTATTTTTGAGAAAATTTGTAGATTTGAATAAAATTATTAGAACTGTATGGAAGCCATTAGCAGGATCTATAATAATGATGACAGTAGTTTTTATAGTAGAAAAATATATACATATTAATGGGATTTTAGCAACAATAGTTCAGACTGGAATAGGGATAATAATATATATTTTAGTTATGGCAATTTTAAAAAGTAGTGTTTTAAATTTTGCATTAAAAGAAATTAAAAGTAAAATTGGAGGAAAGTAATTATGAAAAAATATGACTATCTAATAGTAGGTGCGGGACTATTTGGAGCTGTATTTGCTTATGAGGCGAAGAAAATCGGAAAAAAATGCTTAGTTATTGATAAGAGAAACCATATAGGTGGAAATGTATATTGTGAAGAAATAGAAGGAATAAATGTACATAAATATGGAGCTCATATTTTTCACACAAGTAACAAAAAAGTTTGGGACTATGTAAATAGTTTTGTAGAATTTAATAGATATACTAATTCACCGGTAGCGAATTATAAAGGAGAATTATATAATTTACCTTTTAATATGAATACATTTTATTCATTATGGAAAGTTAAAACTCCTAAAGAAGCTTTAGAAAAAATTGATGAACAAAGAAGAGAAGCGAATATAAAAGAACCTAAAAACTTAGAAGAGCAAGCTATAAGTCTAGTTGGAAATGATATATATCAAAAACTTATAAAAGGTTATACAGAGAAGCAGTGGGGGAAAAAAGCAACTGAATTACCTGCTTTTATAATTAAAAGATTACCTGTAAGGTTAACTTTTGATAATAACTATTTCAATGATAAATATCAAGGTATCCCAATAGGAGGATATAACAAAATAATAGAAAAGATGTTAGAAGGAATAGATGTAAAGCTTTCTACAGATTATTTCGATAATAAAAGTGAATTAAATAGTGTTGCAAACAAAGTGATTTTTACGGGAATGATTGATGAGTATTATGAGTATAAATTTGGGACTTTAGAATATAGAAGTTTAAAATTTGAAAATGAGACTTTAGATGAAGGAAATTATCAAGGAAATGCTGTAATAAACTATACAGAATATGAGGTTCCATATACTAGAATAATAGAACATAAGCATTTTGAATATGGAACTCAAGAGAAAACTGTAATTACTAAGGAATATCCTTCTAATTGGGAAAAAGGTGATGAACCGTATTATCCTGTTAATGATGATAAAAACACAGAGATATATAATAAATATAAAGAAGAAGCTGATAAAGAGGAAAATGTTATTTTTGGTGGCAGATTAGCAGAATATAAGTATTATGATATGCACAATGTTATAGAAAGTGCTTTAAATTTATGTAAAAAAGAATTATATTAAAAAATAATGTAAAAAAATTCATAAAATGATATAATAAAAAAGGTTAAAATTATTCATAATTTTAACTTTTTTGATGTATTTTTCAATAATACATCAATCTAAAACTTAAATGTCGTTTAGTACATATTCAGGGGGGAATTATGAAAAGAGTATTAATTAGTATTTTAATCGCATCTTCTGTAGTTTTCGGAGCTCAAGAGGTTGCAAGTGCAGCAAATCAAAAAAATATTGAAGTAAATCAAAATCAAAGTAAGAGTAGCATAAATAATTGCGAGATATTTATAACTAGATTATTCCAAGGGTTCTTAGGAAGACAGCCAGATAAAGGTGGACTAGATTACTGGTCAAATGAACTTTATAAAAATAATGCCTCAGTTTCAGATGTGGTTGTTCAAATGATTAACAGCGAAGAATTTAAAGCCAAAAAATATAGCAATAGAGAATTTGTTGATTCTATATTTAAAGGATTATTCGGTCGTGAAAGCGATAAAGCAGGGTTAGATTATTGGACAAAATCTTTAAATAGTGGGAATTCAAAAGAGTTTGTGTTATCTAAAATGATGAATTCAGAGGAATTTAAGGAGTATCTTTCAGGACTAGGTATAAACAATATAGGTACAATAAAATTAGATAGAAACGATAAAAAAGGTGAAATATCAGGATTAGTAAATCAATTTTTCATAGGTTTCCAAGGTAGAGAAGGAGATAAAGGAGGATTAGATTACTGGACTTGCGAAATAGTAAATAATAGAAGAAGCATAGCTAATGTAATTGAAGGTTTTATGGATAGTGATGAATTTAAGAGTAAAAATTACACTAATTCACAATTTGTAAAAGCAATGTTTAAAGGTATTTTAGGTAGAGATGTAGATAAAGCTGGGCTTGAATATTGGACTGAATCTTTAAATAAAGGAAATTCTAAAAGGTTTGTTGTTTCAAGAATGATGGATTCAAAAGAATTTAAAGAAAAACTTAATGATTTAAGCATAGATAACATAGGATCAATTAAGGTTGATAGATATGATAAAAAAGGAGAAATATCAGGAGTTGTAAACCAATTCTTTATAGGTTTTCAAGGTAGAGAAGGGGATAAAGGCGGTTTAGATTACTGGACTGGAGAAATAGTAAATAATAGAAGAAGCGTTGCAAATGTAGTAGAAGGATTTATGTATAGTGAAGAATTTAAAAGTAAAAACTATACAAATTCACAGTTTGTAAAAGCAATGTTCAAAGGGATTTTAGGTAGAGATGTTGATAAAGCAGGACTTGATTATTGGACAGACTCTTTAGAAAAAGGTAATTCAAGAAAATTTGTAGTATCTAGAATGATTCAATCAGAAGAATTTAAAAATAAATTAAATGAATTAGATGTTACTAATATAGGTTCAATATCTATTGATAGATATGATCAAAAAGGAGAGATATCAGGGGTAGTAAATCAGTTTTTCCTAGGATTCCAAGGAAGAGAAGGGGATAAAGGTGGTTTAAACTATTGGACTGATGAAATAGTAAACAATAGAAGAAGTGTTGCAAATGTAGTTGAAGGATTTATAGATAGTGATGAATTTAAAAGTAAAAATTATACTGGTGAAGAATTTATAAATGCTGTTTATACTGCAATACAAGGTAGAAAACCTGGAAGAGATGAATTTAATTATTGGTTAGGTGAATTAGTTAATGGTAAGAGTCAAAAATATATAATTTCATCTATATTTAGCTCAGAAGAATTTAGTAATAAATTAAAAGGGTTAGGCATCGATAATATTGGTAAAATAGCCCTTTCTGATAAAGATGTACAAGCTAATATAGCGAAAGCAAAGATAATTAATGCAACTATGAATCTAAGAAGCAAGCCGAGTTTACAATCTCAAGTACTAACTACTATGAAGCCAGGATCAGATGTAGTTGTTCTTGAAAGAGTAAAAGGTGATTTAACATATTACAAAGTAAGATATTTAAGTGATGGAAAAATATTTGAAGGTTATGTAAGTAATATGCTAAATGGAATGACTGTAGTTCAGGTATATAAAGATAATAATAGCAATGACTTTTTAGGAGTCTTATCTGAAAAATATGAATCAAATGGAGATCCAGGAAGTGTATCTTCTGGGGTAGGTGATTATGGCGGTAAGTCTTATGGTGCTTGGCAATTCTCATCTAAAATGGGATCTTTAGATGGATTTGTTAATTGGTTACAAAATCATAATTATGGATTTTATAAGAGTCTTATGGATGCTAGAAAAAAAGATGGGAATACTAATTGTGGACCTGAATTTGATAAAGCTTGGAAAAAATTAGCTAATGATCATTATAACGATTTTTATAATTTACAACATCAATATGTAAAAGAAAATTTTTATGATCAACTTTTAACAAGATTATTAACAACTGGCGATTACTCAAAAGTTTTATCAAGCTTTGCTGTTAGAAATGCAATTTGGTCAACTGTAGTGCAACACGGAGTAGGTGGAGCATATAGTATAATAAGTCCTTTAAAATTTGAGAAGGATCCAGCTCAATTTGTAAAGAAAATTTATGCTGAAAGAGGAAGAACTAATTCTGATGGAGTTTTAGTACATTTCTATAGTAGCTCACCTGCAGTTCAAGCTGGAGTAGCTAAAAGATTTAAAAACGAAGAAAAAGATGCTTTACAAATTTATAATTACGAAAAGTAAAAGAATTTAAGAGGTTTTAAAATGTCTAAAAAAACAAAGATAATCACTTTTTCATTAGTTATAGTTGCTATAGTAATAGGAATTTGTAGTTTTAGTTTATTTTCTGATGGAAAAAAGACAGAAGAAAATAATAATCAAAACACAATAACAAAGACTGATGAAGATAAAAAAACTGATAATACAGATAAGAAAAATATAGATACAAAAAAAGAAGATGAAAAAAAAGATAAAAAAACTGAACCTAAAGAATAAGTAAAAAAAGAACCTAGTAAACCTAAAAAAGAAGAAATAAAAAGTGGGTTTACAAAGGATAAAGCTATATCTTTAGTGGAAAAGAAATATGGTAAAGACGACGATACTATATATTCATCATCGGATAATATTCAAAATTTGAATGGAAAAGAAGGATATATAGTTCAAGTAAAATCTAAAAGTTTAATGAAGCAAGGCGGAACGGGTGTGGTATTCACGGTTTTAGTTACACCTAGTGGAGAACTAATAGAAATGTAAATAAAAGAAGCAACTAACAATAGATGTTAGTTGCTTCTTTTTTATTTTGTTAAATTAATGCCTAGAGCTTTCGAGTTAAAGGCTAATGTAAAACCATTTACATTAATAATATCTAAATCTTTAATTTTTTTAGATTTAAGTTCAGTAATTAATGAATAATCAGTTAGTATGAAAAGAGTATTAACATCGTAATTACCTTTTAATAAATCGTCAAATGATTTGTTAGTTTCATTATTTAAAACTGTATTATCGGCGTGAGCGACATATCCTATGTTTAATGTAATATTATTAGGAGCCGCAAAATATGAAAAATTATCGTAGTTGTTTTGGCTAAAAGGAACAACTATAATATGCTCTATTTTTTTTGATAATTCAGACCATAAGTTAGATTGTAGCGGGTTCGCATGAGATATTTCATTAGTGAAAAAAGCATTTTTTGACTTTAGAACAGACGAAATATCATATATTTGAATAAATGTAATAATAAATATCACAATACAAGCCACAAATTTTGATTTGAATTTCTTATACATAGATATTATTAATATAAAAGTAAAAATATAAGTACAAGCCCAAAATAATCTTCCACTTGATCTAAAGATAGACCAAACCTTTAATATACTTTCAGGTAAGGCAAAAGTTAATATTTTATGAGAGTTAAAAGTAATACATGGGCTTAAAGAGGATATAAGTGAAATTAAATATATTGCTCCTAAAGGAATGAGATATTTTAAGTACTTATTTTTAAATTTCTTAAAATCTGATAAATTAGGAGTAAAGTCTTTAAAATATAGTCCTATACATATTGGAATAAGTAAAATTACGCCAAGCCCTAAATATTGAAATCCTTCGTACTGACCTTCTGTAGCGGTAGCTAATGGGTTTAAAATTCTTGACCAATCTAAAGGGTTAAACCATGCATTTAAATTCATAGAGTAAATTCCGAGACCATAAACCACTTCTTGATTTGTATTTAAAAACCCACCTATAATCCAAAAAGTTATACCTCCAAAGATGGATGGCAGAAGAAAATTGATTAATGACTCCTTTATTGACTTATTGATTATATAAGTATATATGCTAACACCTAAGAGTAAAACTAGTACAATAAATGTTAGATAGGGATGAATTAAAACAGAACATATAACAATTAATGACCAAGTTAAAATTCTTTTAAATGTGGTTTTAAAACTATCTGTATATACCATAGCTGCGATAGCTGCTAATATAATCCAATGACTAGCTAAAGCGGTATGAATAAACATTTTCATTAAGCAGGTTGGACTTAATATTATTAATATAGAAGAGATAAATATATAGAACCTGTTTTTTATATATTTTGATAATATTAATACTGAAAACAAACCTGCAAGCATAAATGATATGCATCCCCAGATTCCAAAATACTGAAAGGATTCTGGAAGTACGGGTGATAGAAGTTTAAAAATTATAGCGAATAATGGAATTGAATCCATATAGGTTATGCTAGTTCCAAATGGGTAAATAAGGTTTGATATTTTACCTATAGGAAAGGTCCAAGGTTCGTTTCTAAAGTAATCCCAACCTATATAATGCTGAGTTAAATCTCCAGAATTTTTTAGCCAATCAACATTGGTTACATCTAAAACTTTAAATCCATAAATCGATACAAAGCATATAAAGCCTAAAACTAGACCTATAATGAGGTTTGTAAGTACATACGTATTTTTTTTCATAAGTTAAATTTCTCCTTAATTTCATTCTTTATAAATTATAGTATAAAATTCATATATTAAAAAGATATTTAAAAAAAATGCTAAAAAATGTTATACTAAACATATAAAAAATAGGAGGTAATTTATGAAAATTTTAATTACAGGTGGACTTGGATATATAGGAAGTCATACTACGGTAGAGCTTTTTAAACAAAATGATGAGATTATAGTAGTAGATAATTTAATTAATAGTAGAATAGAAATATTAGATCAAATCGAAAAAATATCTGGAAGAAAACCTAAGTATTATAATGTTGACGTATTAGATAAAGAAAATTTAGATAAAGTATTTAAAGAAAATGAAATAGATGCAGTAATTCACTTTGCAGCACTTAAGGCGGTAGGAGAATCTGTAGAAAAACCATTAGAATATTATCATAATAATATAAGTGGAACTATAAACTTATTAAATGTTATGAGAGAAAATAATGTAAAGAAAATAATATTTAGTTCTTCGGCTACAGTTTATGGAGATAGCGAAGTAATGCCAGGTCATGAGGAACTGCCACTTATGCCAGCTACAAACCCTTATGGAAAAACTAAGGTTATGATGGAAGAAATTTTAACAGACGTTCAAAAGTCTGATGACGAATGGGATGTTGTCCTATTAAGATATTTTAATCCAGTAGGAGCACACGAAAGTGGACTTATAGGAGAATTACCGAATGGAATTCCAAGTAACTTAATGCCTTATGTTTCTAAAGTTGCAGCAGGAGAATTAGAATTTTTAAATGTATTCGGAGATGATTACGATACTATAGATGGTACTGGGGTTAGGGATTATATCCACGTTGTAGATTTAGCTAAAGGGCATGTTGCTGCAATTAATCTTTTAAGAGAAAGATGTAATTTAAAAGTATATAACCTAGGAACTGGTAACGGATATAGCGTTTTAGAAGTTATAAAAGCTTTTGAGAAAGCATCAGGGAAAAAAATTAATTATAAAATTGCACCTAGAAGAGCTGGGGATATCGGAACTTGTTATGCTATTCCGACTAAAATTGAGGCAGAATTAGGTTGGAAAGCAGAAAAAGATATAGATGATATGTGCGAAGATTTTTGGAGATGGCAAAAAACAGGATTAAAAGAAATTATTAATAAAAAATAAAGATTTTTTAAAAAAATACGATAATAATTTAAAAAGAAAAAGCTAAGAATAGAAACTTAGCTTTTTTATTTTGATTATCCAAAAATAATAAAGTTGATTAAAGTCGAAATATTAACTGCTTTTTTGAAATATTTTAAAAATATAATAAAAATTATAGAAAAAATAAGAAATTTTATTTTTTTAATAGAAAAGACAAAAAGTTTTAAGAAAAACTTAAGTATTGATGTTAAAATTATTATTGGCTTTAATTGGTTTTGATTTAGTCAGAGATGGAGGAATTTTAATGAACGAAGAAAATATCAATATTAGCGAAATAATTGATTCCCTGAAAAAAAGGTGGAAGATGATAGTTTTAATAACTCTTCTTTTTACTTTAGCTTCAGGGTTAATCAGTTTCTTTGTAATCAAGCCTGAATACAAGGCTACGACGAAATTATTTATAGGAAAACAAGAAAGCAATAATCAAGATTATAATAGTAATGATGTAATGATGTATCAAAAGTTATTAAGTACTTATTCAGAGGTTATTAAAACTGATGATTTAATTTCTAAAGCCTTAACAAAATCTCATATAGATAGAGAGTCTAAAAAAGTTTTAGAAAAATTAGTAGTCACTCCTAGAGCTGACACTCAGATCTTAGAAATTTCATACGAAGATACAGACCCGTATACTGCAAAAAATGTAGTCACTTCAGTAACAGACGAATTTATAAAATATAGTAAGACTCTTATTAAAAATGGTAACGTTCAAATAATTCAAAAAGCTCAGGTTCCAGAAAAACCTGTTAGCCCTAATAAAGTGCTTAATATAGCTGTAGCGTTTATCGTAGGATTAATGTTAAGTATAGGATTAGCTTTAATTTTAGAATTTATGGATAATACTTTTAAAACAAAAGAAGAGTTAGAAAAAACTATAGGATTACCAGTTATAGGGGTAATTCCAGAACTAAGTGAAAAAGATATTAAAAGAATTAATAAAAAAAGAAGGTAGGGTAGAGTATGTTAATAGTTGAAGCACAACCAAAGTCAATCTCAGCAGAAAAATACAGAGTATTAAGAACTAACATTCAATACTCTTCTATAGATAAAGAAATAAGAAGGATAGTAGTAACTAGCGCAGAGCCAGGAGAAGGTAAATCTACTACAGCTGGAAACTTAGCCTTAGCTTTTTCTCAAGATAATAAAAAGGTTTTATTAATAGATTGCGATTTAAGAAAACCTAGTGTACATAAGAAGTTTAAGATTTCAAATAGTATGGGATTATCAGATGTAATTATTAATAGAGAAAAGATACAAGAAGCTATTCAAGAAAGAAATGAAAATTTAGATGTTCTTTCAGCAGGAAAGTTACCTCCAAACCCTTCAGAGCTTTTAGGGTCAGTAACTATGGATAAGCTTTTAGAATATTTTGAGACTATTTACGACGTAATAATACTAGATAGTCCTCCGCTTCACGCTGTTACTGACGCTCAGATTCTTTCAAAGAAATCTGACGGTTTAGTTCTAGTAGTAAGAGCTGAAAAGACTAAGAAAGATTCGGTACTAGCAGCGAAGGCGCTTTTAGAAAAAGTGAACGCACCGATTTTAGGAGTAGTATTAAACGGTGGAGAAAGCACTAAAGAAAAGTATTATTACTACTACGGACATTAAGGAGGAAGTTATGATAGATATTCATTCACACATCCTTCCAGGAATAGATGACGGAGCTAAGAAGTTATCAGACTCTTTAGAGATGATAAAGAGAAGCTTTAGTGAGGGAAGTACGCACTTAGTTGCGACTCCTCACTACAAAAAAGGACACTTTGAAGTTACATACGATGAAGTTAAAGAAATAGTAAAAGGGATAAATAAATTAATAGAAGAAGAAAACCTAAAGGGTAAGGTATACGCAGGGCAAGAGATTTATTTTACTGAAGAGTTATTAGAACTTTATAAAAAAGGTATTATAGGGACTATTAATAACAGTCGTTATATGCTTATAGAGTTCTCTATGAGTAAGATAGATAAACAAGAAGCTTTGGATTGTATGTACGAACTTAACCTTTTAGGAATAACACCTATAATAGCACATCCTGAAAGGTATAGAGACGTTATGAAAGATCCTAGTTTTCTTAATGACTTTATCGACGAAGGGTGTCTTTTTCAACTTAATGTCGGAAGTCTTAGGGGGGACTTCGGGAAGGAAGTTAAAAAAACCGCTGAAAGAATCGCAAAGCACAGAATATATAGCTTTGTAGGATCGGATGCACATAATAATATAAATAGAGTTACAGGGATTAAGGACGGTATAGAAGAATTAAATTCTATCTATAAAAATTATTGGAAGATACTTCAAAAGAATTCAATAGATTTAATAGAGAATTCAGAGATAGAATTTGAAGGAGAAATTATAAAGACTAAGAAAAAATTTATATTTTTCTAATTTAAGGGGACGGTGTTAATGGATAAAATAAGAAAAATTAGAGTGCCAATTTTAATAATAGCTGATATTATTTTTATAAACTTAGCTTTTATATTTGGGTTTATAGTAAGATTTGATTTTGATGTTCCTAAAGAATATATAGCTAGCTATTTCAAATTAGTACCTATTTTCACTATAATATATATAGTTTTTTTATATATATTTAAAATGTATAGAACTCTTTGGAGTAACGCGAGTATAGATGAGTTTGTTAAAGGACTATTTGCCTGTATTATAGCAGGGACTACAACCGTTATTTTAAATAATATATTATCAACTAGAATTCCAAACAGTATAGTGATTTTAAGTAGCGCTTTGATATATTTAATGGTAGTAGGTTTAAGATTATCTTATAGAATCTATAGAAGACTAGCTATATACGGAAGTGTAAAGGTTAAAAAGGCAAGTCAAAGGGTTTTAGTAATAGGGGCTGGAGCTTGCGGGCATATGGTTATAAATGAGATGTATAAAAACAAGCAGATTAATATGAGACCTGTTGCTATTATAGATGATGATAAAAATAAATTAGGAAAATTCCTGCAAGGGGTTGAAATTGTAGGCAATAAAAATGATATCGAAAATGTAGTTGAAGATTTAAATATAGATACTATAATTATTGCTATTTCTAGCACTTCAGCTAAAAACAAAAAAGAAATTATAGAAGAGTGTCAAAAGACTTCAGCAAATATAAAAATCATACCTGGAGTATATGAGATAATGGGAGGAAAAATCTCACTATCAAAAATGAGAGACGTAGATTTAAAAGATCTTTTAGGGAGAGAAGAAGTAGAACTTGATAAAATCGGAGTTTCTAGCTATTTAGAAGGCAAGACGGTATTAGTAACTGGAGGCGGAGGGTCTATAGGGTCTGAGCTTTGCAGACAGATAGCTAACTTTAAACCTAAGAAACTTTTAATATTAGATATCTACGAAAATAGTGCTTACGATATTCAAAACGAATTAAGAATGAATTATAAAGATCTAGATCTTTTTACAATAATAGCATCGGTTAGGGATAAAAAAAGAATAAGAAAAATATTTAAAGAATATAGCCCTGACGTAGTTTTCCACGCAGCGGCGCATAAACACGTTCCACTTATGGAAGATAACTCAGAGGAAGCTATTAAAAATAACGTTGTCGGTACGCTTAACGTTTGCGAAGTTTGTGATGAGTTTAATGTAGATAAATTCGTATTAATCTCAACAGATAAAGCAGTAAATCCTACAAATATTATGGGAGCGACTAAAAGGCTTTGTGAAATGATAGTACAAGCTATGAATAAAAAGAGCAAAACAGATTACGTTGCAGTAAGGTTTGGAAACGTACTAGTAAGTAACGGGTCAGTAATACCACTTTTTAAGAATCAAATAAAAAATGGAGGACCGGTAACTTTAACTCATAAAGAGATTATAAGATATTTTATGCTTATACCAGAAGCTGCGCAACTGGTGCTTCAAGCAGGAGCATTTGCAAAAGGTGGAGAAATATTTATTCTTGATATGGGAGAACCAGTTAAGATATATGATTTAGCAAAGAAGCTTATAAAACTATCAGGTTTTGAGCCAGAAGTAGATATTAAGATAGAAGTAACTGGGCTTAGGCCAGGTGAAAAGCTTTATGAAGAGCTCTTAATGAATGAAGAAGGATTAACTGAAACAGAGAATAATAAGATTTTTATAGGAGTACCTTCTGAATTTGATATAAATGAACTAAAGTTAAAAATAAATGATTTATTAAAAGTTGCAGTAAATGAAGACAAAGAATCTTTAAAAGTTAAAATGAAGGAAGTAGTTCCAACTTTTAAAGAGCCTGATGAGGCTAATTCAGAAAAAAAGATTGCAAGTTTAGCAATCTAAGGGGGAATCAAAATGGAAAAGAAAAGAATATTTCTAGCATCACCTCATATGGGTGGAATGGAAAAAGAATTTATACAAGAGGCTTTCGATACAAATTGGATAGCGCCTTTAGGACCAAATGTAAATAATTTTGAAAAAGAGGTTGCAGACTATGTAGGTGTTAAAGATGCTGCTGCATTAGCATCAGGAACTTCAGCTATTCATCTAGCACTTAAAGCAGTTGGAGTAGAGTCTGGGGATTATGTTTTTTGTTCTAGTTTAACATTTTCAGCTAGTTGCAATCCTATTATTTATGAAAAGGCAATACCAGTGTTTATAGATTCAGAAAAACAATCTTGGAATATGTCTCCGAAAGCTTTAGAAAAGGCATTTAAATGGGCAGAAGAAAATAATTGTATACCTAAAGCTGTAATAGTTGTACATTTATATGGACAAGCTGCAGATATGGATAAGATATGTGAAATTTGCAATAGGTATAATGTACCTATAATAGAAGATGCGGCTGAGAGCTTAGGAGCAACATATAAAGGAAAACAAACTGGAACTATAGGGTCTTATGGAATATATTCTTTTAATGGTAATAAAATCATTACTACATCTGGTGGTGGAATGCTAGTTTCAGATAATGTTGAGGGAATTGAAAAAGCAAGGTTTTGGGCAACTCAGGCTAGAGATAATAGACCTTACTATCACCATACAGAGTTAGGATACAACTATAGAATGAGTAATATTGTTGCGGGTATCGGTAGAGGTCAAATTAGAGTTTTAGATGAAAGAATAGCTAAAAAAAGAGAGATTTTTAATATCTATAAAGAAGCATTTAAAGATATAAATGATATAGAAATGATGCCGATAAGGGAGTATGGAGAAGCAAATTACTGGTTAAGTTGCATTACAATAAAGGAAACTTCAGTAGTTAAACCATCTGATATTATAAATGGGTTAGAAGATAACAATATTGAAGCAAGACATATATGGAAACCTATGCATTTACAACCTTTTTATAAAGAATATAAGTATTTTACGGATAACGGTGAGTCAGTTTCTAAAATAATTTTTGAAAGAGGGGTATGTTTACCATCTGATACAAAAATGGGAGTTAAAGATCAAGAAGAAGTAATAAAAATAGTGAAAAAAGTATTTAGTGAGGCTTAATAGAAGATGAAAATATTAAAAAGAGTATTTGATTTAAGTTTTGCAGTATGTGTTTTAATATTATTTTCTCCAATTTTTATCATAGTAGGGATATTAGTTAGAGTAAATTTAGGAAGCCCTATATTTTTTACACAAGAGAGAATTGGATACAAAAATAAGAAGTTTAAAATGTATAAATTTAGGACTATGAAAGATGCAAAAGATAAACACGGAAATTTGCTACCTGATAGAGATAGAATGACTAAGTTTGGTAAGATTCTAAGAAGTACTAGTTTAGATGAATTACCAGAATTTATAAATATACTAAAAGGTGAAATGAGCTTAGTAGGACCAAGACCTCTTTTAGTTGAATATTTACCTTTATATAACGATGAACAAATAAAAAGGCATGAAGTTTTACCAGGATTAACAGGATGGGCACAAGTTAATGGTAGAAATAGTTTGAGTTGGACTGAGAAGTTTAACTTAGATGTATGGTATGTAGAACATTGGAGTTTAAAGTTAGATCTTAAGATTTTCTTTTTAACAATATATAAGGTTTTGAAAAAGGACGGAATAAGTGAAGAAGGTCAAGTTACAATGACAAGATTTAATGGAATGAATTAGGAGAAAAAGATGATTGGAAATTTAAATAAAGAATGTATTTGTGAAGAACTAGTTATAATTGGTGCTGGTGGATTTGGTAGAGAGGTTTTATGGTTAATAGATGAGATAAATGAAAAACAAAAGAGATGGAAAGTGGTTGGATTCATTGATGAAAACAAATCATTACACGATAAATATATTAATGGGAAAATTGTCTTAGGTGGATTTGAATATTTAAAGTTAAATAAAAATGTAAAGTATGTTTGTGCTATAGGAAATGCTGATATTAGAAAAAATATAGTAAAAAGTTATTGTAGCGATTTAACGGCGGCGACTCTTATTCATCCTAAAATAAAAATATCAGAGTTCAATAAAATTGGAGAAGGAGCAATTATTTGTTCTGGAACAATATTAACTGTAAATATTAATATAGGAAGTCACTCAATAATAAATCTAGATTGTACAATTGGACATGATGTTGTTATGGAGGAATTTGTAACAGTATATCCGGGATGCAATATATCGGGAAATGTGCTTCTTGAAAGCGGATGTGAGATTGGAACAGGGACACAAATTATACAAGGAAAAACTGTTGGAAATAATTCTATAATTGGTGCAGGAAGTGTAGTTGTTAGAGATATTGCGAAGAATAAGGTAGCTGTAGGAATTCCAGCAAAAGAAATTAAGAGTATAGTATAGAATTATTCATAAAAAGGAGAAATTATGAAAAAAGTGTTATATATAACGACAGTTAGCAGAACCATTAATGCATTTTTAATACCTCATATAAAAATGCTAGTAAGCAATGGGTATAAAGTAGACTGTGCTTGTTGTATAGATAAAGAAATAAATAATGAATTAACTGATTTAGGGGTAGAAATTTTTGATTTACCTTTTTCAAGAAATCCTTTTAGCTATGGAAATTTAAAAGCGTTTAAGAAATTGATAAATATACAAAAAGAAAAAAAATATGATATAGTTCATGTTCATACTCCAGTAGCATCTATATATGGAAGAATGCTGAAATTAAAATTCAAAGGAATAAAAACTATTTATACAGCTCATGGATACCATTTTCTAAAAGGCGGATCAAAGATTGGATGGATAATATATTATCCTATTGAGAAAGTTATGGCAAAGTTAACTGATGTGACTATAAATATTAACATAGATGATTATGAGATAACTAAAAAAAGATTAAAACCAAAACAATGTTATTTAGTTCCAGGTGTTGGTATTAATCTAGAGGAATATAAACCTTTATCAGAAACTGAGAAAGTAAAGAAGAGAAAAGAACTTAAAATTAATGATGATGATTTTGTAATTATAATGATTGCTGAATTAAATAAAAATAAAAACCAAATTCAATTAGTTAATGCTATGGAGTTGCTAAAGGATAAATATCCCAATATCAAAGCTATATTAGTTGGTGAAGGTCAAAATAGAAATTTATTAGAAAAGGAAGTTGAGATTAAAGGTCTTCAAAATAATATTATATTTCTTGGATTTAGGAATGATGTGAATGAACTAATAAATATAGCAGATATAGGAGTGCTTCTATCCTATAGGGAAGGACTTCCTAGGAATTTGATGGAATTAATGGCTAATAATAAAAAAGTGATTGCAACTAAAATAAGAGGTTGCAAGGATATTATAACTAATAATAATATAGGTAGGTTGGTAGATATTAATGATTATATAGATACTGCTAACAAGATTGAGGAATTATATCTAGATAAAGAAAATAGCAATAATTTTGTAAAGTATTTAGAAAAATATGAAGAAAAAAATATTTGTAAAAAGTTAAAAGATATAATGAGATAATTTGGTATTCTTCGAAAAAGGATAATTTATTACTTAAAGTTAGTTAAATATATAGCAGATTTATGTATTATAAGAAAGAGAGATGAAGTTAGGTTTTTATTAAATTTTTTAATGTTATGGAGGAAAGACAATGGTTATTTTATTAAGATGTATAGATTTAAATATAGATCCAAGAGTTCAGAAGTATGTAGACTTCTATGAAAAAAAGAATATAAAGTATAAATTAATAGGGTGGAATAGATCTGTTGAAAAAGTATATAAAAAAAATACCGAATATTTTAATCTGCCAGCAGAATATGGAGGGGGAATAAAGAATTTATTTAAGAGGATTAAATGGACTATATTCATAATAAAAACATTAATCAAATACAAAGATAAATATAATACTATACATGCATGTGATTTTGATACTGCAATACCATCTATTTTCATGAAATTATATAATAAAAAGATTGTTTTTGATGTATTTGATTGGATTGATAATGATAGAAATCCAATTAAAAAAATTATCTTCCATTTACAAAAATTTACAGCTAAGCATTCAGATACTATTATACTATGCGATGAAAAGAGGAAAGAACAAATAGAAATTAACCATGACAATATAATTATACTTCCCAATATACCTCCAGAAATAAGGTTGAATGAATTTGATGAAAACTTAATTGTGAATACGAATAGCATAACAATATCATATGTTGGAATTTTTGATAGAAATAGAAATATAGAAGTTCTTTTGAGTGTTGTCTCAAAAAATAAAAATATAACTCTAAATATTGCTGGATTTGGGGCATTGGAGGAGTTGATAGTAAATTATTCTGAAAAAAATGAAAATATAAATTATTTTGGAAAAGTTGTTCATGAAAAAAGTTTAGAAATAATGAAAAAGTCAGATGTTATTTTTGCTATGTATTGTACAAATGTAAAAAATCACAAATATGCTGCACCTAACAAATATTATGAGGCCCTAATGCTAGGAAAAGCAATTATAACAACAAAAAACACGTTGGTTGGCAATAATGTTTTGGAAAATGAAGTAGGATTTGTAATAGGTGAAGATGAAAAAGATTTAGAAGAACTATTGAATTCAAAAGATTTAAAAGAGAATATTATAGTTTGTTCAGAGAATGCAAAAGTATGTTGGGAAGAAAAATATAAGAATTATGTTGATCAATTTATGAATAATGAATATTATAAAAATATTATTTAGGAAGGATAAATATTATGATTACACTACAACTTTTAGACTCTGTTGGATTAGGTGGAGTCGAAAAAATTGCATATTATATACATCAAAATAATTTAAGATTAAATAGTCAATCATATATTGCAATAAATAAAGATTACTATTATAAGTTTACTGACTATTATAACTTAAATGATAATAAAAATATTATATTGTTGGATTTTAGTTCTAGTGATGCAATTATTAAAAAAATAATTGCATATATAAAGGTTATAAATTATGTAAAACCAAATATAATACATACTCATGCAAGAAGAGAATGTATTTCTATATGTTTAATAAAAAAAATTTTTAGAAATATTAAGCACATCAGGACTCAGCATATGGAAGAGTTGGGCGGGAGAAAAAAAACATACGTTGAGAAAAAACTTTATAAGAATGGCGTTGATGAATGGATAGTCACATCTAATAAGTTATTGGAGGATTATTTGTTTAAATATGTAGGTAATATAAGAAATGCAAAAATTATATACAATGGGATAGAAAGCAATGCTAGTATAAAAAAAGAAAGTAAAAAATCTAATGTAGTAAACCTTGGATTTGTTGGAAGAATAACCAGGCAAAAGGGATTGGATATATTAATAAAAAACTTAAATAATCTAAATGATACGTACTTGAAAAAAATAAAGCTAGATATTTATGGTGATGGACCAGAATTAGAAACCTTGAAAGTATTAGTAAACGACGCAAAATTAAATAGGAATATAGAGTTTCATGGGTATACCAAATTGCCTTTAGAAAAAATAAGAGAATTTGATATATTAATTATGCCATCAAGATATGAAGGGGTTCCATTAGTCATGTTAGAGTCAATGTCTATAGGTGTTCCTGTAGCCATAAGTAATGTTGGTGGGGTATCAGAAATCATAGATACAGAAAATGATGGATGGATAATATATAATAATAAGTGGGATTCCTTTTTAAAAGATATAATAAATGGAAAATATGATATTGAGGAAATAGGTAAAAATTCAATTAGAAAATATAATAAGAGATTTACAAAAGATATAATGTGTGAAAATTATTATAAAGAATATGGTTTTATTATAGAAGGTAAATATGAATAAATTGCTATTAAAAATAACATGCACAACATTATTTTTATTTCCGTTTTTACCTTATATAAAAGAGTTTAATTTCTATTTAGGAAATGCTATAGAGTTTCTTTTATTATCATTTTTAATTATTATGAATATATGTACAAGTTTCAATACTATTAATAAGGTAGTATTTAAACAGATGATAATAATTTTATTTTTCATTTTATTTTTAATTCTTAATATTAAAAGTAATAATTTGAGTGATGGATTATCAGCATTAAGAATATATATTGAGCCATTTATAATAGGGCTATCATTCACTAATATATATAGTAAGTTTGGAAAGCTAGGAGTACTTAAGGTTATATCATCTATAATTTTGAGTGTGGTTATTATGTGTATACTAGGTATCATTCAATTTATATTTCCAGATATAATATTAAAAATAAGACCAAGTGGAATGTATAATATTTTGAGACCTAAAAGTGATTTTGTTTCGCTATCTATATATAATAGGGTTATGTCATTAATGAATGATCCTAATGTATATTCAGTGTTTTTAGTTGTTGTTTACCCTGTAATTGATTTATTTCAATATAGAGAAAACAAGAATTCAAAAAAGATCATTGTATATAAAGTATTGATAATATCAAATATAGTGCTAACTAATTCAAGACAAGGAATGATATTGATATTATTTTATATTTTATTAAGTAAAGTTTGTGAAAAAATAATTTCTAAGAATTCAGATATAACTTTAAGTATAAAGAATATATCTAAATATATTTTAGGTACTGTAATTTTAATAGTATCTATGCTCAATATTGATAAATTTATTAATTCAATTTTAAAGATGTTTAGGATAGATACTCTCCATAATCTTAATGGTAGAGAAGAGAAAAATGAATTTGTTAAAAGAATGTTATTTCATAATTCATGGACACATACATTTTTTGGTGGTGGATTAAATACTGGAAGAGATTTTATATTTGAGAATTCATTTAATTTAATAATATCCCAAGTTGGTATAATAGGTATTTTTGTTATGATTATAGCATATTTTTTGTTCTATATAACTTTTATACCAATAAACAAAAATTTAATAAAAAAAGAATATGTCTATATTTTAACATTTTTAATACTTATGTATTCAGGTGATTACATACTAATACCACAAGTTAGCATATACTTTTTTGTTGTTGTATTTTCGTTTGCAATATTTCAAAAGAGAGAAATAGAAATTAAAAACATGGAGAGCGCGATATGAGAACTAAAAATTCAATAAAGAATATTAGTTATGGACTAGTAGGGCAAGCAATGGCGATATTAATTAGTTTTTTTGCAAGAATAATATTTTTAAAGTACTTAAATGAACAATACTTGGGTATTAATGGATTATTTATGAATATAATAAATGTATTATCATTAGCAGAACTAGGAGTTGGGCCGGCAATAATATTTAGTTTATACGATCCTTTAGCTAAAAATAATAATGAAAAAGTTAAATCGTTAATGATGTTATACAAAAAGGTATATATAGTAATAGGAACAGTAATAGGAATATTAGGGATTTCTATAACACCATTTATAGGTTATTTTACAAAGGGTGTAAATGATATAAAAGATATACACTTGATATATATATTATTTGTACTAAATTCAGCTATAAGTTACTTTTATTCATATAAAAGATCATTATTGATAGCTGATCAAAAAAAGTATATAGCTACAATTTATAGATATACATTTTTTATAATGTTGAATATTTTTCAAGCGATTATTTTGATATTCACAAGAAATTATATACTATTTCTGATTTTACAGATAATTAGTACATTTTTAGAGAATTTATTTGTTGCTAGAGCAACAGATAAGCTTTTTCCATTTATTAACGATAAAAATTACACAAAAATTGATAATAAAACAAAAAATGTTATCATTAAAAATGTTAAAGCTATGATGATGCATAAGGTTGGTGGGATTGTAGTAGGTTCAACTGATAATATTATAATTTCAAAGTTTGTTGGGATAGCCTATGTTGGGCTATATTCTAACTATTTATTAATTATAAATGCACTTAATATAATAACAGGTGTCATATTTGACGCATTAACTGCAAGTGTTGGAAATTTAAATTCGTTAGAAACTGATGAGAAAGTAGAAGAAATATTCAATGTAATAAATTTTTTAGGAACATGGATATTTACTTTTGTATCTATTACATTATATATAATGATTAATCCATTTATAGAATTATGGATTGGAAGTAAATATTTGTTTAATAACAACATAGTACTAGTATTAATAATAAGTTTTTTTATAACGGGAATGAGAAAGTCAGTCTTGACATTTAGAGATGCTATAGGATTATATTGGTATGATAGATATAAAGCGATTTTCGAGGCTGTAATTAATTTAATATTATCAATAATTTTAGCACAAAAATTTGGTATTATTGGAGTATTTATTGGCACTATTATTAGTACGTTAACAACATGTTTTTGGGTAGAACCATATATTCTATATAAATATGGTTTTAATAAAAGTTCTAAAGGATATTTTCTAACATATATAAAATCAGTGATTGTAACAATAATAATAGGTATTGTTACATGGATGGCAACACAAAATATTGAAGGTAATATTTTAATTGTGTTTATTTTAAAATTAATTTTATGTTTGATAATACCAAATTTAATAATAGTTATTATATATAGAAAGTCAAAAGAGTTTAAGTATGTTTTAAAGACAGTTAACAATATTAAAATAAGGAGAAGTTTATGAGAAATGTAGTAGTTTTATCAGTATTTGGTACAAGACCTGAGGGGATAAAAATGTGTCCTTTAGTTAAAGCTTTAGAAAAGGATGAAAGATTTCAGTCAATAGTATGTGTTACAGCGCAACATAGAGAAATGTTAGATGCAGTTTTAGATATTTTTAAAGTAAAGCCAGATTTTGATTTAGATATAATGGCGCACGGACAGACTATAATAGATATCTCAACTAAAGTTTTAAGAGGAGTGGACGAAACTATAAAGGAATGCAAACCGGATATAGTATTAGTTCACGGAGACACTTCAACTACCTTAAACGGAGCACTTGCTGCATTTTATAACAAGGTTCCAGTAGGACACGTTGAAGCAGGACTTAGAACATATGATATATATTCACCATTCCCAGAAGAAGCTAATAGAAAATTAACAGGAGCAATAACAGAAATGCACTTTGCACCAACTAATACTAATAAAGCTAATCTTCTTAGAGAGGGAGTAGATGAAGAAAAGATAATAATAACTGGTAACACAGTTATAGATGCTCTTTTAAGTGTTATAGATGAAGATTTAAAATTCGAGCAAGAAGAATTAAACGATATAAACTACAAGAACAAAAAAGTAATTCTTTTAACAACACATAGAAGAGAAAACTGGGGAGAGCCTATGGAAAACATCTTTAAAGCTATGATAAGATTAGTTAAAGATAACGAAGATGTTGAAGTAATTTTCCCAATGCACAAAAATCCTTCAATAAGAGAATTAGCTCATAGATATTTCGATGAATATAAAGGAAGAGTTCATTTAATAGAGCCTTTAGAGTACGTAGAATTTGCAAACCTTATGGAAAGAGTATACTTAATAATGACAGATTCAGGTGGAATTCAAGAAGAAGCACCAACACTTGGGAAACCAGTAATGGTACTTAGAACTGAAACAGAAAGACCAGAAGCTGTAGAAGCAGGAACTATAAAGCTTGCAGGTGTAGAAGAAGATAATATCTACAACTTAGCAAAAGAGCTTATAGAAAATAAGGAAGAGTACGAAAAAATGGCTCACTCAGCAAACCCTTACGGAGATGGGAAAGCTTGTGAGAGAATATTAGATAGTATATTTAAGAAATTTAATTTCTATAATAAAAGTAATCTCAGATGATAATAAATTTTACACAATAAGTATTTTTTTATTTTGGAATAATAGGGTTACTAGTACGTTTTATTTAAAATAAAAAAATAGAAAATAAATTATGGACTCTGATTAAATTATGTTTTGGTGTATATGTTATAAAAGTTTTATCTTTAGTTTTTTCCAATAGAGCTTGTTATAGGTGAAAGTGCAGTTAATCTTAAACAAATAGTATGGATAAATTCGTTTGATAGTATAGATATATTTTTAAATACAATTGGAGGAGCTATAGGATATATCTTGTATGATAAGCATATACGAGGGATGTTATAAATAGAAGGGATGAAATTCTATGAAAAGTAGTAAACGTAAACTAAAAATTGTTATCATAAGTATTATAGGTATACTTGTTCTTGCTTTAGGTGGAGGATATATGTATATCAATTCAAAACTAAATAAAATGGAAAAGGTTGAGATAAATAATGACAATTTATCTATAGATCAGAGTATTGAAAATAACAAAGAAAAGTCAAAAATAAAGAATATTGCTTTATTTGGGATAGATGCACCTCAAGGAAAAGTCGGAAGATCAGATGCGGTTATGGTACTTACTATTGATGAAAAAAATAAAAAATTAAAATTAACATCAATAATGAGAGATTCATATGTTAATATTCCAGGGCATGGTGATGATAAATTAACTCATGCTTATGCATTTGGAGGGCCAGAGTTAGCTATTAAAACTCTTAACGAGAATTATAAACTTAATATTAAAGATTTTATGGCAGTTAACTTTACATCTATGCCTGAAATAATTGATAAATTAGGTGGAGTAGAGATAGAAATCACAAAAGAAGAAATACCTCATATTCCAGGAGTAACTCATCCGGGAAAACAAAACTTAAATGGAGCAGAGGCACTTGCATATTCTCGTATAAGGCATGCAGCAGGTGGAGATTATCAAAGAACTAACAGGCAAAGAACAGTCTTAGATGCTATATTTAATAAGGTTAAAAATACAAGCATAACAGAAATACCAGGGTTTATAGATAGCTTCTTACCTTACGTAAAGACTAATATGTCAAGTTCTGAATTAATAGGACTTGCTACTGATGTAATTCCTTTAATGAGTAACGGATTAGAGTCAGCTAGATTCCCTTTAAATGGTTATTGTGAAGGAAAGATGATAAACAAGGTTTGGTATCTTGTCTTTGATAGAAAGGCTACTTTAAATCAGATTCAAGATTATATTTATGAAAATAAACCATTACCAGAACATAGTAATGATAATACTTAAATAAAATAAAAAATGCATCTCTTTCGAGATGCATTTTTTTAGTTTTCAAATATGAATTTGTGCATATTATTAGTTACAGCTTCTTTGTTGATTACTTGATAGTAAACTCCTTTAATCATTTCACCGTGTCCGTTTTCGT
This sequence comes from Clostridium sp. LY3-2, assembly GCF_024705715.1. Classification (NCBI taxonomy): domain Bacteria; kingdom Bacillati; phylum Bacillota; class Clostridia; order Eubacteriales; family Clostridiaceae; genus Clostridium; species Clostridium sp. LY3-2. The sequence continues at coordinate 47,993 of NZ_JAMDLQ010000010.1, read as the reverse complement.
CATTCGGGAACATCTTTTGTTCCATAGTGCTAACGTTCATTCCTAATATATCAGTTCCTATCCCTAAAAGCTCTGTAGAAGACATATTAGTATCTACTAAAGGTAGTAGTTCACTTAAAAGTCCAGGAAGCTTAGTAGGAGATGTTTTTATAAGTTTTGAGAATAATGCTTCTAAAACAGTTCTTTGTCTTGAAGTTCTCATTTGATCTCCACCGTCGTATCTAATTCTTGAATAAGCAGTAGCTTGAGTACCATCTAAGTTTTGCATACCAGTACTACTTATATGAGATGAATTAGTTTTATTATAAGCATTAAGATTATCTATATAACCATTAATATATTTAAGATCTCCGTTAGTTATGTTTATATCTACTCCACCAAGTTCATTTATAATCTTTGGCATTGAACTAAAGTTTACAGTGACAAACTTATCTATATTTAAATCAAAGTTAGTATTTAAAGTGTTTATAGCAAGTTCTGGTCCGCCGTAAGCGTAAGCGTGAGTAAGTTTAGTTTTACCGTGACCTTTAACGTCTACGTAACTATCTCTCATAAGAGAAGAAAGCTTAAGCTTATTATGCTTTTTATCTATAGTTAAGATCATTACAGCATCAGAACGCCCAGGCTCGCCTTGAGGAGCATCAACTCCAAATAAACCTATATTAATAAAATCTTTTGTATCATATTTTTGATTTAAATCAGAATTTATTCCTAAGTTTTCTTTATTTAAATCAATCTTATTAGTTTTACTTAAAAGGTAGAAAGCATATCCTCCACCTGCAACTATAATAGCTATAAGTGCTATTAAAACTCCTAATAAAACTTTTTTAGTAGTTGACATCTTTCTTTTAGGCTTCTTGTTTGCAGATCTTTTATTTGAAGTATCTACGTTAGAATCTCTCATAATTTGTCCTCCTTAAAATTACTCTAAGTAATATTTTAACATTTTAAAAGGATTAATATATTTCTAAAAAATTAAATCCTTTAATATTTTAACAGTTTTCATAATAGAATTTGTTTCTAAAATGAAAACAATAGATTTCATTTTAGAAACAGAAATTATTCGTATATAAATTCGTGAATTTCTTTAGTTTCTTCTTTTATATTAAAAGTTTGATAAGAAACTCCTTTAATCATTTCACCTTTTCTGTGAGTATCACAAGGAAATCTTTTTTCAGAAATTTTAGTGGTTTTGAAACCTAAAACATCTGTACCTAAAGACATAAATTCAGTAGGTGAAATATTCGTATCTACTAAAGGAAGCAGAGTATCTAAAAGGCTAGGGATTTTAGTAGGTGAAGTTGATACAAGTTTATCAAAAACATCCTCTAAAACGTTACGTTGCCTTTGAGTTCTCATTTGATCTCCTCCGTCATAACGGATTCTAGAATAAGCTAAAGCTTCAGCTCCGTTTAGAGTCTGAGTTCCTGAGTGAGTAACTCCTGGTATATATTTAATCTCAGCTTCAGTTATATTTACTGTAATACCGCCTAGTGCATCTATTATCTTAGGAAGTGTAGTGAAATTAACTGTCATAAATCTACTTATATTTAAATCAAAGTTTTGATTTAAAGTATTCATAGCGAGTTCAGCGCCCCCGAAAGCATAAGCGTGAGTTATCTTATCTTTTCCGTAACCTTCGATATTAACGTAAGAATCTCTCATAATAGAAGAAAGCTTAAGCTTTTTGTTAGTTTCGTCTATTGAAAGAATCATTATAGCATCAGACCTTCCACGAACCCCTTCAGGTGCATCTATTCCAAATAGTGCTATATTTGTAACTTCAGAGTTAGTGTTTTGCTCTAAAGAAGTGTTGATACTTAATTTACTTTCGTCTATTTCGATTTTGTTTGGCTTATTTAAAAGGTAATAAAGGTATGAAAATCCAGAAAGTAATAATAGAACTACGATACCGATTACTATAAGTGCAATTTTTTTCTTATTTAAAGCTTTAATATTTTTTCCCATAATTCCTCCATAAAAAATCAATCAATTCTATTTTATAACATAAAAAGGAAAAAAACTACGCTAAAGCGCAGTTTTTTCTATTTTTCACGGAAAATTATGTTTCCTATTATTATCGCTATTACAGTTGGGATAAGCCAAGCGAATCCAACACCGGCTAAAGGAATAAAGCTTAAATTTATGCTAGGGATTATTCCAAGTATTCCAAACACTAAAGAAGTATATACCCCAAGTCTTATAGCTTTTACGTTAGTTAATACTTTATCTAAAAGAGTAGTAAGTATTAAAGTTATAGCTACAGGGTAAAGTACGTTTAGTATAGGGCCTGAAATTCCTATTATGTTATCTACTCCAAGTCTTCCGATAAATACGCTTATAATTGCTATAACTACAGCGTTGATTTTGTATGGAAGTTTTCCTTTACTTAATTCTTCAAAGAATGCAGCACCTGCTGTTAAAAGTCCAACAGAAGTAGTAAGACAAGCTAGTCCCATTGCTATTCCGATTAGCGTAGGGCCGAAAGTGCCTAAAAGATTCTTTGATATAAGAAGTAATAATGCAGTTTTTGAGATGTCGTGTCCTATAGCACCTGCAGATTGTGCTCCTATATAAGTTAAACCACCGTATACAAAAGCTAGTCCTATAGCTGCAACTAAGCTTGCTTTTATAGTCATAGGGAACATCTTTTCTTTTCCGTAGCCTTTGTTTATAATATTTCCACTAACTATAGCTGCAAAAAGTAAGGCTGCAAGTGCGTCCATAGTTTGGTAGCCTTCAAGGAATGATGTTGAAAAAACGCTAGTTGCATCAGTAGAAACTACAGCTGCAGTAGGGCTTATTATTCCTCTTATAATAAGGAAAGCTAGTATTACAAATAATGCTGGAGTAAGGTACTTACCTATAGCATCGATTATTCCTGATTTACTAAATACAAAAATTAGATTTATAGCAAAATATATAATCATCCAAGTTAAAGGAGCTACGTTTGGGAAAAGTGGACTTATAGTAAGTTCGTAAGTTGTAGCTGCTGTTCTTGGAATTCCAAGCATAGGGCCTATAGCTATAAAAAGTAAAGTTGCAAATATAATTGCAAACTTTGGTCCGATTTTTGAAGCCATAGTTTCAAAAGTTCCGTCACCTTTAGTACAAGCGATTATTGCAAGTAGAGGTAAACCTACACCAGTTAGGATAAATCCTAACATAGCTATTAAATATTGATCTCCCACTAAATTACCAAGGTAAGGAGGGAAAATTAAGTTACCAGCGCCGAAGAACATTGCAAAAAGTGCAAAGCCAACTACTAGAAAATCTTTAGTACTTTTTTTCATTTTTAAAACCTTCTTTCAAATTCTGTCGTATCGATTGTATTATAAATTTTTAAATAAATTTCAATCATTTTTAATATATCAGTAATAATACCATTCAATTTTACACAAATCAACAATTAATACCTTTTATTTATAAAAAATATTAAATTGATAATATAAAGGGGGTTTAAATTTCAAATAGATAAAATAAAAATTATTGTTGAATCTAAGTAAACGTTGTATAAAAAATATGGATTTATGAGTAATTTTGTATGAAATATGGTATAATACTTATTACCTAATTAAAATACACAGGGGGTATAGAAATGAAAGTTAAAAAGGCGATAATACCAGCAGCTGGACTTGGAACTAGATTCCTTCCTGCGACAAAAGCACAGCCTAAAGAAATGCTTCCTATAGTTGACAAACCAACTATCCAATATATTATTGAAGAAGCTATCGCATCAGGAATTGAAGAAATTCTTATAATTACAGGAAGAAACAAAAAATGTATAGAGGACCACTTCGATAAATCTATCGAATTAGAGATGGAACTTGAAAAGTCAGGTAAAACTGAGCTTTTAGAAATAGTTAGAGATATCTCAGATATGGTCGATATTCACTACATAAGACAAAAACAACCTAAAGGTTTAGGTCACGCTATCCATTGTGCAAAGACTTTCGTTGGAAACGAACCATTTGCAGTACTTTTAGGAGACGATATAGTAGATTCAGAAAAACCTTGTTTAAGACAACTTATGGATTGCTATGATGAATACAAAACTTCAGTTTTAGGAGTTCAAACTGTTCCTGAAGATCAAGTATCTAAATACGGAATAGTTGATGGAATTCACATAGAAGACAGAGTTTACAAAGTAAAAGGTTTAGTTGAAAAACCTGCTGTTGAAGAATCTCCAAGTAACGTAGCTATCTTAGGAAGATATATTATAACTCCAAAGATATTTGAAATATTAGAAAACACAGACCCAGGTAAAGGTGGAGAGATCCAACTTACAGACGCGCTAGAAACTTTAATATCTCAAGAAGCTATGTATGCTTATAACTTCGAAGGAAGAAGATACGATGTTGGAGATAAGATGGGATTTATGGAAGCTACTATAGAATTCGGTCTTAAAAAAGAAGGATTGAGAGATAAACTTTTAGAGTATATAGAAAACAAAGAATACGAAAAAGTTCTAAAATAATAAAATCAAACGAGAAAATTTATAAGCACTAACGTTTAGTTAGTGCTTATTCTATGAGAAATATGAAAAATTAAATTAATAGTTCTTAAGGAGTTTAAATAGTGAAATTTATTGACAAAGTAAAATCAAATAAAACAAAGTTACTAGCTTTTTGTATACCTGTAACTGTAATGGTAATTGTTTATTATATAATTGGTATCTACCCTTTTGGAGAGAAAAGTCTACTAACACAGGATTTAGATGGACAGTATATTCAATATTTTGGGGCATATAAAGATGCTTTTTTAGGGGGGAAAAGCATCTTTTACACTTTTAGTAAGGCATTAGGAGGAAATATGATAGGGCTGTTTGCCTATTATCTAGCTAGTCCTTTGAATATAATTTTTTTGATATTTCCAAAGGAGAATTTTACAGAAGCAGTACTTTTATTAACTTTATTAAAAGTAGGATTATGTGGATTTACATTTAATTTTTATTTGCAATATAAGTTTAAAAGAAAAGGATTATATAATTTAATCTTTTCAACCACATATGCACTTATGACTTACAATATTGTGTATCAACAAAATATAATGTGGTTAGATGGAGTTATATTTTTACCACTAATTATGATAGGTATACTAAAGTTAGTTGAAAATAAAGGGTTAGTAATGTATATAGTTTTTTTAGGAATATCTATAATATCTAATTGGTACATAGGGTATATGCTATGTATTTTTTCATTAATATATTTTTTGTATGAGTTAGTTATTGTTAATTTTATAGATAATAAGGGGAAAATTAAATCTATTTTTAAATTTATAGGAAGTTCATTATTAGCTGTAGGATTATCAGCTTGGATATTAGTACCGTCAGCGATGTCGTTACAAAATGATAAAGGAAATTTTAATCTACAAGATTTAAAATTGAATTCAAATTTTGATATATTTGATATATTTTCAAAATATATTATAGGGTCTTACAACTTTAGAGAGATGGTTGATGGATTGCCAAATATATTTTGTGGGTTTTTAATATTAATACTAGTTATAGTTTATTTTTTCAATAATAAAATAAATAAAAAAGAAAAAATCGCATCAATGTGTTTGATTGGTATTTTTATATTATCATTTAACATAAGTACTTTTAATGTAATTTGGCATGGATTTAAATTTCCGTCATGGTTTACTTACAGATATGCTTTTTTATTTAGTGCAATTTTAATTATAATTGCATATAAGAGTTATATAAATTTAAATAATGATACTAATAGAAATATCATCAACTCAGCTATTTTTATACTGGTAATTATTCTAATTGTTGATAAATTTAATTATGACTATTTAAATGACTGGAGACAGGTATGGTTAAGTTGTTTATTTGTTATATTGTATAGCATTATTTTATTGAGTAAAAAGAATAGTATAAGAAAAACACTATTGATGGTTATAGTGTTTGAGTTAACACTTAATGCAACTATTTGTTTGAAAAGAGTAAATTATACTGAAAGAAGTAATTATAAAAATTATGTTTCTGCAATTAACCAAATTAAAAGTACTTTGGATGATGAGAGTAACATATACAGAACTGGGATAAAAGCCTATAGAAGCCCAAATGATTCAATGTTATTTGGAACAAACGGTATAAGCCACTTTAGTTCAACAGGTGAAAAATATATAAAAGATTTTATTGGATATATAGGGATGCGAAATCAATCAATAGCTACAGTATATTCGGGTGATACGCCTGTATCAAATTCATATTTGGGGATAAAAAATATTATAACAAGAGATGAAACAAAAATATATGAATATAAAACACAAAAAGATGGGTTAAAATTATATGAAAATAAATTCGCATTACCGTTAATATTTACAGCAGATAATGATTTAATTTATGTAAATTTAAATAGGGAAAACCCTATATTATTACAAAATAATATTTTAAAAGGTATTACAGGAAACGATGTCTTAGCATTTAGAAATATAAAGGCATGTAAGATAACTAAAAAAAATGCAGAAGAGAAAAATGGAAAATATAAAAAAATTAACATCAATGAAAATGCAAGTATTGAATTAGAATTTGATTTGAAAGAAAGAAAAGATATATTTACTTATTTAAATAAAAATATAGTAAATCAGGCTAAAATAATTATTGATGGAAAAGAATTGGATAGCTTTGAAGGTCTTGAGGGAAATTATATTTTAAATATCGGAAGTAAAGAAAAGTTCAATGTTCGCTTAGAATTAAAAAATGAAATGATGAATAAGGATATTTTTAGTGTATATTGGTTGAACATAGATGATTATGAAAATCAGATGGATAAAATTAAAAGTAATAATTTGAAAGTAATAAGAAATACTGGAGATTGTATTCAAGCAGAAATAAATGTTGAAAAAAATAGATTTATAGCATCTACAATACCATTTAGTGAAGAGTGGAAAGTAAAAATAGATGATATTAAGGTTAAACCTATGAAGATTCTAGATACGTTTATTGGTATAAAAGTAGAACCAGGATACCATAGAATAGAACTTATATATGTGCCAAAAGGACTTAAACTAGGAGTTATAGTTAGTATAATAAGTACTTTAGTGGTTATCTATATATCAATAAAATCAAGATTAAATAAAAAACCGACTGATTTATAGTCGGTTTTTTATTTCAAAGATAGCAAGAGAGTCTAAGGGTAGAGGTTTTGAATAATAATAACCTTGGATAAAAATCTTTTTATAATCTATATTTTTAATAAAGTTTCTTTGCTCTAAGTCTTCAATACCTTCGCAGACTATAGACTTTTCTGAAATCTCAGATACATCACAAATAAAATTTAAAATTTTCTGATTTAAAATAGATTCTGTTATATCATCCATAAAATATTTATCAAGTTTTACTATATTAGAATCAATTGAAGTTAAAAGGTTAAGGTTTGAATAATCTACTCCGAAATCATCTAAAGCTATTATATAGCCGGCTTCTTTTAATTTTAAAATAGACTTTTGTATCTTTTCTATATCTGTAGTTTTGAATTTTTCTACGATTTCAAGACATATAGTCTTTTTAATAAATCTTTTTTCTTTGCTTATTTCTATAAGTCTTTTTACAAACTCTTCGTTTTCTATTTCTATAAAAGATATATTTACAGAGATATAGAATTTCTTTTCTTCAAAGCTTTTAAAAGTTTTAATTATGTTATAGTCATGGATTGCATTATTAACTAACCAAATAGAAAGTTCAAAAAACATACTATATTTCTCAAAATCTTTTATAAAAAGGTTAGGAGTTAATATCTTATCTTCTGCGACCTTCCTAAGTAAAGATTCTATTCCTACTATTTTGTTGTGTTTAGGATCTATTATCGGCTGATAGAAAGTAATATATCTTCGATTAAGTAAATCTTCAGATATCTGTTTTCTATTTTTGTTATATCTTCTTTTAGCTTTTAGTTTCTTTATAAAAATATAATTGATAAATATCAAAAGCAGTATAAATAGAGAAATTATAATTACATTCTTTCTAACGGTTTTTTGAAAATACTTATTGAAGTACTTATTATATAAATTAGATTGGGATTCATTTTTTAAAAGAACGGTATCTATTTTATCTATTAAAGCTGCATCCTTTTTAGGGGCTACTATATAAACAGGTCCACAGGAGAATTTATAGAAACTATTAAATTTTTCTTTTTCTAGATTGCTAGATATAGTTGATACTATAAAATCTACTTTCTTTTCTCTTAAAGCCGTTTCAGTTTCTTTATATGAATCACAATTTACTAAATCAACTGGTATATTCTTTTCTTTTAATATTTTTAAGAGATAGTCATTATTAGACTCTCCTTTTATATAACCAAACTTTAAACCTTTTAAACTTTGTAAGTCACTACTTTTTATATCTTTATTTGTATATATAGCATAATCTTCGTTTGCAATATAGTGATTAGTGAATGCGAAATATTTTTCACGTTCAGGAGTTTTATTTAATCCAAATAATAAATCAATATCACCATTTTTTAAATCTTTTAGAGCATCATCAATCGGTACATTTACATATTCGTAATTCATACCTAATTCTTTTGATATGTACTTAAGTAATTCATCATAATATCCAGTAGGGTTCTTATTTTTATCATAATAATAATAAGAACCCTACTCATAAAATCCTACTTTAATAACTTTATTTTCTTCATCTGCGTTGCAGCTTAATGGAATTAATAGAGATAATGATATTGATAAAAATAATATCTTATAGAATCTACATAATTTCTTATTCATACAATACCCCCTTATACAGATATAATTATACTAACAAAAATAGATAGAAATTAAAAACTGATTAAAATTAACAGTTATTAAACAAATTATTTATAGAGAAAATAGATAAGATACTACTATAAGGTTCAAAATCTAAACAAAATTTATTCACAGTTAGTTCATTAAAATGTAAAAAAGAGTAAAAACGAGAGAGGTAGCCTCGGTGGAAGAAATGTAAAATATAGTATTTGAAGAAGAGTGTTGCATATGCAACTAATTAAAAATATTCTTTCATAAATTATATTCAATATATTAGTTAAAGTCAGTAAAATCAATAAAACTGGCTTTTTTTTATTTCCCAAAATTTTAGAAAAATGAATGAAAAAAATCACGAACGATGTCTAAGTTTTCATTTCATAAACATATGTATTTTTCTCAAAAACAAAGAAGGAGATTTGTACTGGAAAATTTGCAGAATGTAAATAATTTTTTTACCCAAAATTTGATAGAATTATAAAAAAGGGGGAGTTAAGAAATGAAACTTAAAAAAATAGCATCTTTCTTTTTGATTGGAACTATATCAGTTCTAACATTTACAGGATGCGGTGATTCAAAACAAGACTTATCAAAAAAAGACAGTTTAGTAATGACAACAGGGGCAGTTAGGACTTTAGATTCCGTTAAAGCTTCTGATAGTGAATCTTTTAATATGATTCAAAACACGCAAGAGACTCTACTTGTTTACAACCATGATAAGCCTTATCCAGGGGCAGCTAAGAGTTTTGATGTAAGTAAAGACGGTTTAACATATACCTTCCACTTAAGAGACGGTCTTAAATGGAGTGATGGAAAACCTCTAACTTCAGAAGATTTTAAGTATTCATGGATGAGATTATTAAATCCAGATGTTGGGGCAAGTTATGCATTCTTCTTATTCCCTGTAGTAAATGCGGAAAAATATTACACAGGAAAAGGAAATGCAAAAGATGTTGGTATAAGCACACCAGATAAAAATACTCTTGTTGTTAAATTAGAACACAGAGTTCCATATTTTGATCAGGTAGTAGCTTTTTCAGCGTTATCTCCTCAAAGAGAGGATATAGTTAAAAAGTTTGGAGAAGAGTACGGAACTAAACCTGAAAAATTAGTTTATAGTGGACCTTATGTTGTTAAGGAATGGAAAAAAGGAGCTAAGGTTGAATTACAAAAGAATCCAAACTATTGGAATGCTAATGAAATTAAAGTTCCAACTATAAGATTAATGGAAATAAAAGAATTTAATACTAAGTATCAAATGTTTGCAAATGATCAACTAGACGTAATAGAAGGCGGTACTGGTGATTACATAAACAAACTTAAAGAAGGAGAAAAAGAAGGAAAGTGGAAGATTGATTACTCTGCTATGCCTAGTATCTTCTTTACAAAATATAACGTAAAAAGTGAAAATAAAGCTCTAGCAAACTCTAAAGTAAGACTAGCACTTTCTTTAGCAGTAGATAGAAAAGGCTTTACAGATATGATTATAAAAACTTGTATACCAGCTTATGGATTCGTTCCACCTGGAATACTTGAAGGTGATTTAGATTACAGAAAAGAAGTAAAACAGCCTTTAAATGAAATTAAATTTAAAGACCCTAAAGATTTATTAATAGAAGGGTTAAAAGAAGAAGGTTTAGATCAAGATCCTTCAAAATATACTTTTAAATACTTACTTCAAGGAAGTACAGCAGGAACTAAAACTCAAGCTGAATTTATGAAAGATGTTTGGGAAAAGAAATTAGGAATTCATATAGAAATTGTTCCTACAGCAGATTTCTCAGATTATCTTCAAAAAGAAAATAATGGAGAATATGATTTAGCTTTTTCAGGTTGGTCTGGGGACTATAACTCTCCTTTAACTTTCTTAGATTTATTTATGAAAGGTAACGGAAGTAATACTGGAGGATACAATAATAAGAAAGTTAATGAGCTTCTTAAAAAGTTGAATAATGAAGGAGATCAAAAGAAAAGAATTGAGATTTGTAAAGAAATTGAGCTTGAAGAGGTAGTTAAAGATCCAGCAATGGCACCAATCTATTATCAAGATATGAACTCTTTCCAAAAGAATTATGTAGAAGGATTACAGTTTACAAAGTTTGGTGGAAGATACCAATTACGCTGGGTAAGTATTAAAAAGTAAGGGGAGAAGAATATGGTTAAATATCTTTTAAAAAGATTAGGATTAATGATAATAACTTTATTTGTAGTAGTAACTGCAACATTCTTCTTAATGAGTAGCATGCCAGGAAATCCTGTGCGTGCTCAAGCTAAGAAGCTTCCAGAAGAGGTTGCAAAGCAAATGGAGATTAAATACGGACTTGATAAACCTATAAGTGAAAGATATGTTATATATCTTAAAAACTTAGTTAAAGGTGATTTTGGAGATTCTTTTGTAACTCCAGGAACTACAGTGGTTGATAAAGTTCACGATAACTTACCTGCATCAGCTACATTAGGATTATTATCAGTAGGTTTTGGACTTTTAGTAGGTGTAACTTTAGGAATAATTGCAGCCTATAGGAGAGGAAGCAAGATAGACTTTGTGGTAATGTTTATAGCAATACTTGGGGTATCTATCCCGAGTTTCGTTTTAGCAACTCTTCTTCAAACGACTTTAGGAGGGGTAGGAGGTTTACCTATTGCAGGTTGGTATGACAGTTCTACTCCGTTTTTAGAAAGAATAAGGTTTGTTATACTTCCAACTTTAGCTTTAAGTTTTGGAGGAATAGCAACATACGCAAGATATATGAGAGCATCTGTTTTAGATGTAGTAGGACAAGATTATATTTTAACTGCACAAGCAAAGGGGCTATCATCTTTTAAAATATCAATCAGACATATTTTAAGAAATGCAATACTACCAATAATCACTATAGTAGGACCACAACTTGCTGTTATCATAACAGGAACTGTTGTAATTGAAAGGATATTTGCAATACCAGGGCTTGGTAACGCACTTATAGATGCGATATATACTAAAGACTACAACATAATTATGGGTCTTACAGTATTTTTCTCAGGGCTTTATATACTTTCAATATTAATAGTAGATATTCTATATAGTGTTATTGATCCACGTATTAAGCTTGAAGGTTAGGGGGAAAGGCTATGGAATTAAATAGAGATAAATTTAAGATAGTTGGAATAGATAAGTCTAAGTCAGAATCAATCGAGAGGCCGAATCTAACTTATTGGCAAGATGCTTGGATGAGACTTAAGAAAAATAAGGTTGCTATGTTTTCACTTGTATTACTAGTTTTAATAGTATTAATGTGTGCAATTCAGCCGCTTATAGCTGGAGATAGTTATAAAATTCAAAATATTTATAATATGAACCAAGGACCATCAAGTGAACATATCTTTGGTACTGATGCTTTAGGAAGAGATATTTTCGATAGACTTTGGGTAGGTGGTAGAGTATCACTTATCATAGCATTTGTTGGTACTGTAGTAGAATGTGTTTTTGGAACTATTTATGGTGGTATTAGTGGATACTTTGGTGGAAAAGTTGATAATATCATGATGAGAATTGTGGAAATTTTAAATAGTATTCCATACTTAATAGTTGTTATATTAATTTCTGTAAGACTTGGAAATGGTATAGTTCCACTTTTAATAGCGCTAGTATTAACAGGTTGGACAGGTATAGCTAGGATGGTTCGTGGTCAGGTTATGCAACTTAAAGAATCAGAATATGTTATGGCGGCTAAAACTTTAGGTGCAAGTCCTATGAGAATAATATTTAAACATATGCTTCCTAACACTTTAGGAATAATAATAGTTTATATTACTTTCGATATACCAAGTTATATATTTGCAGAAGCTTTCTTAAGCTTTATAGGACTAGGAATTCAACCACCTCAAACTAGTTGGGGTGCTATGGCATCAGAAGGGCAACAAATGATGTTATTTTATCCATACCAAGTAATATTCCCAGCACTTGCAATTGCACTTACAATGCTTGCATTTAACCTTTTTGGTGACGGACTTAGGGATGCACTTGACCCTAAATTAAGAAAATAGTGAAATGGAGGAGTTTAGGATATGAAAAAATTATTGGATGTTAAAAATTTAAAAGTATCATTTCACACTTATGCAGGGGAAGTAAAAGCTGTGAGAGGTATAAGTTTTGATTTAGATGAAGGAGAAACTCTAGCTATAGTTGGAGAGTCAGGTTCAGGGAAAAGTATTACAGCTAAATCAATAATGAAGTTATTACCTAAAGATATATCAGATATAAAAGAAGATTCAGAAATAGATTTTAATGGAACAAACGTATTAAAACTAAGTGATAAAGAGCTTCAAAAAGTAAGGGGAAGGGAGATAGGGATGATATTCCAAGACCCTATGACTTCTTTAAACCCTACTATGAAAATCGGAAAACAAATAGAAGAGGTTTTAAAAATCCACAGAGGCTTAAATAAACTAGAAAGCAAAGAAGAAATTATAAGACTACTTAAATTAGTTAACATACCAAACCCAGAAAAAAGATTAAACCAATATCCTTTTGAGTTTTCAGGTGGTATGAGACAAAGAATGATGATTGCTATGGCCCTTGCTTGTAGACCAAAGGTTTTAATAGCAGACGAACCTACAACAGCATTAGACGTTACTATTCAAGCTCAAATTATGGACCTTATAGATAAATTAAAGGTTCAAATGGGAACAGCAGTAATTCTTATAACTCACGATTTAGGAGTTGTATTTGAACATGCAGATAAGATTCAAGTTATGTATGCTGGAGTTATAGTTGAAAGAGGTACAGTAAAAGATATCTTTAAAAACGCAAAGCACCCTTACACTTGGGCACTTTTAAAATCAATGCCTACTTTAGACACAGAACATAAGGGTGAACTTTATTCAATAAGTGGTACTCCACCAGATCTTTTAAATCCTCCTACAGGATGCCCGTTTGCAGCAAGATGCGAATATGCTATGGAGGTTTGTAAAGAACAAAGACCAGAGGAAACAGTAATATCTGATACTCACAAAGTAGACTGTTGGCTTATGCATGAATATGCGCCTAAAGTTAAGTCACCTTTAGAGGAGGTTTAGGTTATGGAAAATAAAGAAGTTTTATTAGAAGTAAAGAATTTAAAGAAATATTTTAATGTTGGAAAAGGGAAAACATTAAAAGCTGTAGATGATGTAAGTTTTGTAATAAATAAAGGTGAAACTTTAGGATTAGTTGGAGAATCAGGTTGCGGAAAGACTACTTGTGGAAGAACTGTTATGGGATTATACGAAGCTACAGGCGGTGAAGTCCTTTTAGAAGGAAGAGATATTTCAAAATTATCAAATAAAGAAAAGCGTGAATACTCAAAAACAGTTCAAATGATATTCCAAGACCCGTATGCTTCTTTAGACCCACGTATGACTGTTGGGGATATAATAGCAGAGGGAATGGATATACATAACATGTATAGTGGAGATAAGAGAGTTAAGAAGATATATGAGCTTTTAGAAACAGTAGGTTTAAATAAAGAACATATCTCAAGATTCCCTCACGAGTTTTCAGGAGGACAAAGACAGAGAATAGGAATAGCTAGAGCACTTGCAGTTAAACCAAAGTTTATAGTGTGCGATGAGCCGATTTCAGCACTAGATGTATCAATCCAAGCTCAAGTTATTAACCTTTTAATAGACCTTCAAAGAAAATATGATCTAACTTATCTTTTTATAGCCCACGATTTATCAATGGTAAGACATATATCAGATAAGATAGGAGTTATGTACTTAGGAAAGCTTATGGAAATTGGGGAAAGTAATGAAATCTACAAAAATCCAGCTCACCCTTACACTCAAGCTTTAATGTCTTCAATTCCAGTTATGGATGAAGAGGAATTAGAACACAAAAATAGGATAGTTTTAGAAGGCGAAATAACAAGCCCTATAAATCCTAAAGAAGGGTGTATGTTTGCAAGTAGATGCAAATACGCTGAAGATGTGTGCCTTAAAGTTACTCCAAAATTAAGAGAACTAGATAAAGGACATTTTATAGCATGCCACATAAAATAAATTTTAATATAAATCAATTTATGAGAAACTCCTTTTAGGAGTTTCTTTTTTTGCCTCTTGGAAAGGCGGTACAAGCTCTTATAAAAACGTGTTTTAATCGTGATAAAATTGTAATTAAATCGCAAAAAAACGTCAGGTACAAGCTATAATAACCACTTATACAAGATTTTAGCATGAGTGTACAATCTTTACCTAAGCAAGCATAAAAGCTTGAGTTATATGAATGTACAATCCTTTGTAATATGAGTGTACAAGCTTTTGAGAGCATTAGTAGTAATACATAGTTTGAAATATTTTAAGTTAACTACAGGAATGTTATATTCTAGTGTTGGTGGATTTAATAGAGTAGATATTGTAACTTAAATAGGTATTTTAATATATAAATATTTCATAAATTGAGTTTTATTAATTTAATACAATTTAATGAGATTTAGTATAATTTTTAGAACAACTTATATATGATGTAGAAAATGGAAGAAATATAAAAAAGAGAAATGTGAAAAAGGGGAGGACAAGCCTGGGTAGGGTATAGCAATAAAGATAAAAAAGTTAGCTATAGAAATGTTATATTCTAGTGTTGGTAATTACATTTGATGAATTAAATAGAAGTTTAGAATAGAGTTATTTTTATTAAATTACGATATAAAGAATTTTATATTTAAGGACAACCTATAATTTGACATAAAATATATTTATTAAAAGTTAACTATAAGAATGTTATGCAAAATTGTTGGTATTTTAAAAGAGTAAGTAAAGAGATTAATTTAAAGTTTGGAGAAGATAGTAAAACATATAATTCAAAAGATTTTTGTTAGAAATAATACGGTAGTTTGGCATACTTAGAATTAATTTATAGATTTTATAAATATATTTTTTTATTTATGTAAGACATATTTTAGAGGTAAATATACAAGCTTTTAAATTAAAATAAAAAACCAACACAGTAGCATAACATTCAAGTAGTTTTTTTATGATTTTTAAATTTATAACATATATAACTAGAGGTAAAAGTATTTTATGAATCAAGTTTTTAGCCTAAAAAGAGTTAAATAAAAACTTTAAAAGCCCCTGATTAAAGCTTAATCAGAGGCTCTTAAGTTTTACTGCTTCTTTAAATTCTAAATGACGAATTTAAAAAAATCAGCTTTATATTAAAGGTAGATATAAAGGAAATTTATTAAAAATAATTATAAATTATTTTTAAGCTTGTGCTTGTCCGTCAGATGATGCTTCGAGTGCTACATCAGAATTAGCCTCTTCTTTATCATCTTCTGGTAGTCTATTATATTTTTTCATATAGATAACTAATAGCATTACGCAAGCGATTGTGTATATTATAGCTGTTATATAGTAAGCTTTTCCGTAACCATTAGTTAAATTAAATATAAACCTTTCTCCAATTAGCCCAGCTACTACTTGTGCTAAACCTTGTGCAACGTAGATTACTGCGTTGTATGCTGGACGCGCTTCTTTATCTACGAATTCCATTGGTAATGATTGTTGTACAGGAGAGGCTGCATTCATAAATCCGGAACGGAAGAATAAGCCTAGACCTACTGCCATTACCATATGTGTTCCAAAGGCAGCACCATTAGCTATTATAAGCATAAATGGTATTGATACTAGTGATAATCCTCCTAAAGCACCGACTCTTCCTAGTTTTTTAACTATCCAAGGTGATGCCATCATAAAGATTACCATAGCAAAGTATTGATATGATATAAGAGCTGATGTTGTAGCTCTATCAATACCCATCCTACTTAGGAAAACTGAGAAATATGGAGTTATAAGTGAAGCACCAAATCTTATTAAGAATGAAAATACTATAAAGAAAAGTATGTATTTAGTTAAAAATGGTTTCCAATTAATTTTTTCTTTCTTTTTACTAGCATTTACATTCCTATAATCAGCTGGAATTTCTTTTATAAAAATAAGTGGAATTAAACATAATACCGCAACTACAGTGTAAATTAAAAGTGCATCTCTATGTGCACCAACATAAGCATTTAACTGTAATGAATTAAATTTATCTACACTTTCTGTTAAAGTTTTTGCGCTGTCATAGCTAACATGGAGCCTATCTGCAAATCTTAAAGCAATAAGTTTACCTCCAGACCATGTACCTATAACCATACCAACAACGTTTGTCCACATAGTAGTTGAAAAGACCTTATCTCTATCTTTTTCTGTTGTATAACAAGTCAAATAGGGAGATAAAATAGCATCAAACATACAAACACCTATCATAACTATAGAAGCTGATATTGCAATTATTAAAGGTGATGTAAATTTAACTAAAATAATAGTCCCGATAATATAAAATACTGGTGAACATATCAATGTCTTTTTGTAACCGAATTTAGGTATTACTAAAAGAAGTATAGCACCGCCATAAAACCCAATCCCCATAATTACAGACATACCTGCTGCAATTGTTTTAGTAGCTGGGTCGGCGTCTAAAAAAGTAACCATAGTATCTAAGGTTACACCTCCTAAAACACCCATAAAAACATAAGAGATAATAAAAATTATACTGTTTATCTTAGATCTCCTATCTATATCCAAAAAGTATCCCTCCTTTTATTGATTAAAGTTAAAATTGAGCCTTAATATAAGGATACTCTTCTCATAAATTGAAGTAAATTCTAAAACTGTAAACAAAGTAAACATTTACAATAAAAAGGGTAAATTTTAGATTAATACAAAAAGAAACCCTCCTAGAAAAGGAGAGTTTCTTTAGAATTTTAAAGTGCATTTTTAAAATAAAATTATCTTGGGATAAATCCTATTTTCTTTTGCATTTTACGTAGAGTTTTAGTCGCTACGTAAGATGCTTTTTCTGCACCTTGTTTATAGATAGCTTCTAAAGCTTTTTTATCGCTCATTAAAGCTTTAACTTTTTCTTGGATTGGAGAAAGTTCACCTATGATAGCATTTGCAGCATCTTCTTTAAGGTCTGCATATCCTTTGCCTTCGTAGTCTTTTACAAGGTCTAAAGGAGAAACCCCTTTTATAGCTGATATTAT
Source organism: Clostridium sp. LY3-2 (assembly GCF_024705715.1). Classification (NCBI taxonomy): domain Bacteria; kingdom Bacillati; phylum Bacillota; class Clostridia; order Eubacteriales; family Clostridiaceae; genus Clostridium; species Clostridium sp. LY3-2. The sequence continues at coordinate 30,201 of NZ_JAMDLQ010000010.1, read as the reverse complement.
ATCAAGAAGGTTTTTAACTCCAGGTTGTTCGTCTGTGTAGTTAATAACACCTAAACTATCAGTTACAGCTCTTGAAATTTTCTTTCTTATAACTTCTGGTGGGTCCATTATAAGAATAAATGAGTTTACGTTATCGTCTGATTTAGACATTTTTTTAGTTGGCTCTTGAAGACTCATAACTTTAGCACCTATCTTTGGAGTGTATCCTTCAGGGATAGCAAAAGTCGGGCTGTAAGTGTTATTAAATCTTGTTGCTATATCACGTGCTAATTCTAAATGTTGAAGTTGGTCTTTTCCAACTGGAACTAAATTAGTTTGGTAAAGCAGTATATCTGCTGCCATGAGTACAGGATAAGTGAATAATCCAGCGCCTATAGAATCACCAGCTTTTTGAGACTTATCTTTGTATTGAGTCATTCTTGACAATTCACCTACGTATGAGTTACAAGTTAAAAGCCAAGCGGCTTCTGAATGTGCTGGTACGTGAGATTGAATAAAGAATGTGTTCTTTTCAGGGTCAATACCAGATGCTATATATATTGAAAGCAGTTCAAGAGTTCTTCTTCTTAAATCTGCAGGTTTTTGACGTACAGTAATTGCATGTAAATCAACAACACAGAAGTAGCAGTCATATTCTTCTTGTAGGTTTACCCAGTTTTTAAGGGCCCCTAAATAGTTTCCTAGAGTAAGCTCACCAGAAGGTTGCATGCCACTAAAGATTACTTTTTTTGAATCTGTGTTTTCCATTAAATTCAACTCCTTTTTAGTTATATAATATAAATTATAAAATCGTTATCTTATTATGTCAATTTGATGTGAAATTATCAAATTTTTAAGGGTATTTAAATAAGAATAAACAAAAACCCTAGCAAAATTGCTAGGGCACTAATAGAAAAACTAAAATTATCTGTTGTTTCTTTCAGCTTTTCTTTTTCTTCTACAATCAAGACATCTAACTGGCTCGTTATCGAATCCTTTTTCTTTAAAGAATTCTTGCTCACCTACAGTGAATACGAATTCAGCTCCACAGTCTTTACATACTAATTTCTTATCTTCCATTTTGAAATACCTCCTTAAAAACTAATAGGAAAATTGACTTTGATAATTTCTAAACCTTAGTTTTTAAGGGGATAGTTATTATCTTAGAGAAATGTCCTATTTGATACACATATATTATATCATATTTTCTAAAAAAATGGTAATAATTTTTATCTTAAAATTGGAGGAAATGCACTTTGAAAATCTATTTTTTTCTAGTTTCTTTGAAGTAGTATATACTATATGTCAAAAGTGGCACAACAAGTAGTGTTACGAGGGATATTAACTGATAAAAATCAAGTATATAAAACAGTCTGTACTGCTTACTTCCAACTAAATATGATATAGCAAATACAGAAATAGAGAACAATATTGAAAATGTTTTCTTACTGTTAATTTTATCTTTGTATAAATATATAATTGCTGTTGCGCAAAGAAGGTATTTTATAAACCAATTACATACTGTTCTAAATAGAAACATTAAGTTTCCAAATTCAATAAATCCATAAAGCTGAACCCTTTGAGATTGTATAAACTCTGGGTAAAAAATATTAGAAGCTCTATTTGGACCAAATGTTGAAATTACTGAAAGAACACTGCTTGAGCTAATTAAAATTATAAGAACAGAAGTAACGATTGAATACTTTAAGATTTTTCTATCATTTTTTAAAAGTTTAAGGTATGGCAAAAATATAAAAATACAAGAAAGCCCACCTAAAGAAAATAATAAAGTAATTAAAAAGTCGCTTAAAACTGTTTGCCCAAGGATTGGCATTATGTAATCTATTTTTACGTATTCATAAAGGAAAATTGCTAAGAGGATGTTGTTTATAAATACTGCAATAACTATTAAAACTGTAATAGATAAAATACTTCTAAAGGATTTAGTTATAGCGTATCCAGCAGGAACTATAAAAAATATTAAGCAGTACCAGTAGGGAGTTTCTAAAAATATGTTTGTGTGGATTGAGCTGGTTTCAACGGCTGCTGTTTCTATACACGTAATAAATAAACCTATTGCAAATAAAAAGCAAAGAAGTTTACTTAAAAATTTAGGGTAAGTTTTATCTAATACCTCTTTAAAATTAAAGGAGTCAGTCTTCTTTGAAACATAAAGTACGAAAAACAAACAAAGGGAAATGATGACTCCAGCTAAAAGCACAGCTATCCAAGTATCTCTGCCCCCTAAATTTATAAAAAGAGAAGAGTAGGTTCTAATACTTATAGTAGAGATTGCAAAAATTATTATCATAAGATGTTTAGTTGTGATTTTGTTCAAATTTCTCACTCCTTTTTTAGAAAAAAATTAAATACACAAAATTAGTATTTACATAAATGTGAATATTAAACATGGATAAAGGAATAATATTTTTATAGCAAATTAGAAATTGGAGGGAGAGTTATGGGCAAGTCATTAGATTACATAAAAAGAAGATTTTCAGATTGCTTTGATGTAAAGTACAGAGAAATTGAAGGTGTACTTGGAAAAACAACTCTTGTATTTATTGATAATCTTTGCAGCACTGAATTTATAAGTGATTACATAGTAAGTCCTATCAAAAATAGAGAATATCATTGTAAAGATTTAGATGAACTTATAACTAATGTTTTAGAGATTAATTTAGCAAGTTACGTTAAAAATAAGAGAGATTTAGACGATGCTATGCTTCATATACTATCAGGGGATGTAGTTATATTTGTAGAAGGATATGAAGATATAATCTATTGTGAAGCTAAGGGGTTTGTAAGAAGAGGGATTGGGATTCCTGAAACAGAAGCAGTCGTTAAGGGACCTAGAGAAGGGTTTAATGAGCTATTTGTTGATAATATCTCATTAATCAGAAGAAAAATCAAAAATCCAGACCTAAAGTTTGAACCTATATACGTTGGAAATAAGAGTCAAACTGTAGTTTGTCTAGGATATATAAAAGGTGTTGCAAAAGACGAACTTATAAAAGACGTAAAAGATATAGTGAAAAATTTAGATGCAGAGTTTTTATTAGATACAAATTACGTAGAAGATAAATTAAAGGGTTCACAGTCTGTATTTGATACGGTAGGTTACTCTGAAAAACCAGATGAAGTTGCATCTAAAATAATGGAAGGAAGAATAGCGATACTAGTAGATGGAACTCCATTTGTTGTAACAGTTCCATATTTCTTTTTAGAGAATTTTCAAGCACCTGATGATTATTATTTAAATAGAAAGTTTGCAAATTTCACTAGAATTTTAAGGTGGATAGCATTCTTTTTAGCAACATTTCTTCCAGCATTTTACGTTGCAGTTGTCACATATCACTTTGGACTTATTCCATCATTATTTTTGTTTAGGCTTGCAGTATCTAGAGCTGGAATACCGCTTCCAACAATAATCGAAGTTTTAATTATGATGATAACTTTTCAGATTATTAAAGAAGCGGGACTTAGACTTCCTCAACCTATAGGAAGTGCTATGAGTATTGTATCTGGACTTATCTTAGGAGAAGCTGCAGTTGGTGCCGGTATCGCATCTAGGATAACGGTTATAGTGGTTTCTTTAAGTATGATAAGCTACTTTTTAATTCCTAAACTATACAGTTCAGTTACCTTATCAGCATTAACCTTTGTTATAGTTAGTTCTTTGTTTGGACTTCCTGGATTGTTTGTATCTATTATCATATTTTTTATGAATTTAGCTGACTTAGATAGTATGGGATATTCTTATCTTTTCCCTATAGGAAGCAAAGAAAACTATTCATTTAGAGATACTATCTTAAGAGGGAAGTTAGATAGGATCTCTAGAACTATAGTTAGGGAGGATGGAAAAAATGAAAAGGAAAATAAGTAAAGTTTTATTAATAGTATTTATATTACCTTTAATTATTTCAGGGTGCTATAACTATAGAGAAATAAACTTAGTAACATTTACAACAAGCATAATTTTCGATATAGATGACGTAGGGAACGTTATAACTTATATGGATTGCGTAAGGCCTTACAGAAACGAAAACGAATCTTCAGATAGCGGTAAAAGAATTATTTATAAAGGAAAAGGGAAAACAGCCTTAGAAGCTATAAGAGATTTAAATATGGCAGCTAGTTATAAAATAAATTTCACTCAAAATAGGGCATTGATATTTACAGAAACTGCAGCAAGGCAAGGGATAGATAAGTTTTTAAGTTTAATTAATAACGACCAAGAATTTCAAGCAAAGCCTTATGCTTTTGTTTACTTTGGAGATGTAGATGAACTTTTAAATATAACTGCAAGTGATGAAGAGTATCTTGGAGTATTTTTAAATGATTTAGTTCAAAAAAATAAAGTTAATTCTAGGACCATAGCAACGAATATAAGTGATTATTTAGCTGAAAGCCAAATAGGATCTGACTATGCACTTTTAGGTGCACTAGAACTTCGTGAGGATTTAGGGCAAAAGAGAGTAGAATTAAAAGGTGGAGTTCTTATGAAAAATAGCGTTATGCTAGAAAAAATAGATGTAACAGAAGGTCTTAGTTACAATTTTCTTATGGATAACTTAAGCGCTGGAACTCTTGAAATCCCAAACCCTCAAATGAAAGACGGGTTTATAACTTTAGAAATTTTAAACAATAAAACTAAGACGGATATAGAATATAATGGAAGTCGCGTTTTATTAACTAAAAAGATTAAAACTAGAGTTGTTTTAGCAGAGGAACAGGGAAGGTTTATATATAATAGAGAAGCTATTAAAAATTTAGAAGAGGAAGAAGAAAAAAGGCTTGCTTTATATCTTCACTCATTTTTTGATAAATTTAATAAAAAGAATATTGATATCTTAGGAATAGAACATACCCTAGAAAAAAAGTATCCAAAGCTTATAGTTAAAAATATACTTTCTAAAATTGATTTAAAGATAGATGTTGATGTAAATATAGAGGGAACTAATAGGGTGAAAAATAGCACGATATAAATTAGTAAACATTTGATAAATATCAAAAATAAGGTTATTATATACTCATAAATATTTATATTTGGTGTGGGGGAAATAATGGATAAATATAAGGAACGGTATGAGGAATTAAGGAAAGAGTACGAGGGATATCAAAAAGTTGTAGAAGATAATATGCAACAAATCAATACAAGGAATATTAAGCTAGAGAAAGATATAGATGCATTAGTAAATATAGTAGAAATTAGCAAATACGTTAACTCATATTTAAGTAGTAAAAATTTAGTCTCTATGATAAATGATATGATAGTTGGACTTTTAGGGGTATCTCATTCTACAATTCTTCTAGAAGAAAATGGTGAATTAAAGGTAAAAGCAACTAATATTAGAGGTGGTGATATAGTTTTAAATGAGGAAGAAAAATTCTTTATAAAAAATAAAAAAGAATTTTTATTCAACTCAGATAAACCTTTAAGATCCTACGAAAAATACGGAGTAGCTGTAAGGTCTATAATGGGAGTTCCTATTAAAATTAGAATTAAATTTATAGGATACATAATAGTAGATAGCGTAATTAAAAATTCTTTAAATGAAGACCAAAAGGTATTTTTAACATCTATATCAAATCAAATTGCGATTTCTATTGAAAATGCAATGCTTTATAAAGAATTAAAAGATTTAACAAAGAGAGATCCTTTAATCGGGATTTACAACAGAAAATACTTTTTTCAAAAGATAAGTGAATATGTAGAATTTAATGACAATCCTTATGCGGTTGTTATGATAGATTTAGATAATTTTAAAAAATTTAATGATACTTACGGTCACCAATTTGGTGACGAAGTTTTAATTCAAACTAGCAAACTAATTTTAAGTAAATTAGATAAAAGAGCTATTCTTGCAAGGTATGGAGGCGAAGAATTAGCGATTTTTATAAAAGATATAAAAAACACAGAAGAGATTTATGAAAAAGTCGAAGATATAAGAAAATCTATAGAAGAAAATATAATAGAGATGGATGAAGATAAAGCTAGTATAACTGCAAGCTTTGGAATAGGGTTTTATCCAATAGACGGTAAAAATTTAACTAAAGTAATCAAAAAGGCAGACATACTTCTTTATAGAGCTAAATCGTCTGGTAAAAACAAAGTTATAATTAGTGACTTTATTATTTAGATATGCAAACATTTGCATATCTTTTTTTGTTATGAATATAAATTAACTATAACTATAAATAAGGAGTGGTCCTAAGTTGATTCAAGTGTTTTGTGATGAGAGAGGTTCGGGAAAAACTAAAAGACTAATTGAACTTGCAAATAACGGTGTGATGAATTCAAAGGGGGAAGCTGTTTATATTGACTACAGCAAAAAGAATAGGTCTAACATAGATACTAAGATAAGGTTTGTGTCAGCATGTGACTTTAAAGTATCTAATTGTGAAGATTTCTATGGGCTTTTGTGTGGAATTGTCTCTCAAAATTACGATATTGATAAAATATATGTTGATGAATTATTAGACATAGTTTCCTGTGACATAAGTGAAACACATAATCTTTTTGAGAGAATGAAATCTTTAAGCAGTAAGTTTAACGTTAGTATGTATGTAAATATAAACGCAGATTCAAAAACAGATGTTCCAAAATTTTTAAAATCATCATAAAATAACCCTATATAGATTTAATTTAAATAAAAACAAAATAGAATTAGAAGTAATATAGAAGAAAAAAGTAAATAGTAAAAAATAAATGGTAATATAAGGAAAATAGAAGGATGCTAAAATTATAGTATCCTTCTATTTTATTTAAGTAATATATTCTTTTACTTTATCAACTACATCATTATTACAAACATAAACTAAAATATCGTTTTGAATAATTTGAAAATTAGGTCCAGGAGATAAGAAAAGTTCTTCTTTTCTTTTAACTCCAACTATAGTAGCACCTGTTTTATGCCAAAAGTTAAGTTCTCCTAAAGTTTTACCAATCATTAAACTGTTTGGTTCTACTAAACTTTCATAGGGGATGATCAAACCTACATTTCTAAGGCTAGTTGCAAAATCTATTAGGTTAGAAACCTTATCTTCTAATTCTTTTTCAATTGATTTTTTTTCTTCTAATATATCATAAATATCTTTTTTTATTATTGCAAATTCATTTTTTCGCTTAAAAGCTTTTAAAAATTCACTAGCATTTTCTTTGCTTTGAATTCTAATTCCAGACTTCTCAAAAACATCTACCACATTCATATCTTTAAGTAGGGCTAGAGAACGCCTTATAGTTTCTGGAGAAACATTATATATACTAACAAGTGTTGAGCGGCCAGATATTTTTTCGCCTTCTTTAAAATCTCCATTCACTATCCTAGAAGCTATATCCATAGCAATTTTTAGATAGGTTGGAGTTTGGATTTTTTTTGCCATTTTAAAATCACTCCTATCAATGATTTATTTTAACATAAATTATTTTTTTTATATATAATTTTAAGTAAGTGTTTTAAGGATATACATAATACTCTTAAATGGCTATAAAAAAAAGTATAATAAATACGATAATTAAAGAACAAGAAGACGATTTTGGAGGAATAATTATGCCAAGCATTTGGGGTGTTAATAACGGATATAACGTAGAGAATAAGAAAATTTCAAGTAAGATAACTTTTAAACTTGGAGAAAAATTCAAAGGTAAGATAACAGCAAAAGGTGAAGGAAATGAGGTTACCATTAAAACTTCGGACGGTTGGCAGTTTAAAGCTGAAATAGATGGTGATGTAGATTTAGAAAACGGGAAAAATCTAAAATTTGAAGTAAGTGAATTTAAAGATGGAAAAGTTAAGCTTAAAGTTGTAAGTGAAGAAGCGAAACCTTCTTTAGATACAATAAAAGATAATCTAGATGAGATAATCAAAAAAGAGGGATTATCAAAAGATGATGAAAAGCTTTTAAGAGAGATGATAAAAAGGGACATTCCACTAACTAAGGAAAACATAAAAAAGTTTAAATCTATTATTCAGTTTAGTGAAAAGTTAAATATTAATCCTAAAGAAGGAGAAGATTTTATTTTAAAGTATCTTCAAAGTAAGGGTATTGATTTAAAGAGCCCTGAAGGTCAAAAGATAAATGACTTGCTTAAAAACTTTTTTAGTTCCTTTAAAACTATGTCAAAAGAAGACATAATGATTTTTTTAGAAAATAATATTGATTTAACTAAAGAAAATATAGATAGTTTTAATAAGTTATTTAAAGAAGATGGCGGAGTTAGTAATTTATTTAAAGAACTTGGCAAAAAGCTTATAGAAAATCCAGATATATTAAAAGATATATCTTTAAAAGAAGAAAGTGAATTAACTAAAGAAATTAAAAATGGTGATGTAACCCCTAAAGACATCCAAACTACTAAGGATATAGAAGGCAATTTAAAGGAAAACACAAGTACTTTAAAAAATACTGAAAATATTAATAGTGCTTTATCTAAAGTTTATGAAGGTTCTGGTAAGGTTAGTGTTTTAGAGATATTAAAAAATATTGTTTCAGAAAGTGGAAGCAAAGATTTAACTAATCTAACTAAAGATATATTAAGTAAAGATATTAAAAATAATAGCAGTATAGGAAATGAAGATTTAAATAAAATACAAAATCTATTAAGTAATATAAATGATGATGAATTTATAGAAGTTTTAAAAAATAACCTAGGTGAAGATAAAACAGTTTATGACTTTACTAAAAAGGATTTAGAGAAATCTTTAAGCAATATCTTTAAAAGTGATATAAAGCTTACTGAGGCTGAATTTAGCTCTATTAAATCTGTAATAAATGAAAAGGTTGACTTAAGCAGTTTAATTACAGAAGAAAATAAGAATATATTATTAGAGGATGGAAATAATACAGAAGCAGTAGATACAGAAGACTATAATTTAAAATTATTAAATAAAGATTCAAGTTCTGGATTAAAGCCTGATTCTAAACTAGATTCCTCTGTTTTAAAGGATTCAAATTTAAAAAACTTAGAAAATGAGATTAAATCTTTAGAGGATTTGATTTCACCAAAAGCTAAAGATGAAATAAAAGAAGCACTTTTAAAAGGAATGCAAAGTAAAGATATAGTAAGGCTTGAAGCTGAAGCTAAAATTGATGTTATGAAAGATATAATAAATAAAACATTAAAAGGATTAGATACAAGTGCAAGTGAAAAAGTTATGCAGTTAATAAAAGAAAACATAAGTGATTTTAAAGTATTTAATTCAATTAGTAACGAATACTATTATTTAGACCTTCCTATTCAAAGGGAGGAAAGGGAATACCCGTGTAAACTTATAATTAAAGATGATAGAAAAGATGGTAAAAAGATAGATAAAACAAACGTTAAGCTTGTAGTTAGTGTAAAAACTATAAACTTAGGTATGATAGATAGTTATCTTACAGTAAATAATAAAAATCTTAAAGTAGATTTAAAGTGTGAGAATGAGTACGTAACTCTCTTAAAAACTGGTAGAGAAGCTTTAGTAGAAGGGCTTAAAACTTTAGGATTTTACCCAAGCATCGAAGTAAGTATGAAAGTATCTTTAAGTGATTGTAGAGAATTTTTCGCAGATGATAATAACAGAGCACTTGATATAATGGTATAAAACTATATATAATTAAAGAAGTATTTAAGGCGAAAAATGATTTGGAGGTGTATAAAAGTGTCACAAAGAAGAAAAGCAGCAGCATTAAAATATGAAATGAATATAGAAGCACCGGTAGTAACAGCAGCTGGGATGGGACATATTGCAGATAAGATTTTAGAAAACGCAAAAGATAATGATGTTCCTGTAGTTTACAACAAAGAGCTAACAGACCTTTTATGCAACGTAGATGTAGGAGATAACATCCCTCCAGAACTATACGAAGCAGTTGCTCACGTAATTGCCTATGTTACAGATTTAGATAAAAGAATGGAAAGGTGATAAGAATGGCATTATATGCTATAGCAGACCTACATTTATCTCTTAATACAGATAAGCCTATGGACATATTTGGTGAAAACTGGGCAAATCATGATGAAAAGATAAAAGAGAATTGGTTAGAAAATATTACAGAAGAAGATACTGTTTTAATAGCTGGTGATATTTCTTGGGCGATGAGACCTAATGAAAGCGAAGAAGATTTAAAGTGGCTAGACAGTCTTCCAGGTAAAAAAATAATCTCTAAAGGAAATCATGATTATTGGTGGAGCAGTATAACTAAACTTAACAAGATGTTTGAAAAAACTAAATTTCTGCAAAATAATTTTTATGTATACGAAGATTATGCTATTTGCGGAACCCGTGGATGGCCTTGTAATTTAGGAGATAGACACACAGAACACGATAAGAAGATATTTGATCGTGAATGTATAAGACTTAAACTTTCTTTAGATGAAGCTAAAAAAGCTGGATATGAAAAGCTTATAGTAATGCTTCATTATCCGCCAACAAACGAAAGATTTGATGATTCTGAATTTACAAGAATCGTAGAAGAATACAAAGTAGAAAAAGTTATTTATGGGCATTTACACGGTCCAGCTTTAAATAGAGTTTTAAATGGACTTAGAAACGACGTAGAATACATTATGACTTCTTCAGATTATTTAAACTTTATGCCAAAAAAGATTTTAGATTAAAATAAAAAAACTCAAGGAAAATTCCTTGAGTTTTTGTTTTTATAAAGATCTTTCAATTGAACTTATACTATGATTTAATGAATTAATTGATGAGACCTGTAAGTCCATAGTTGATGCTATTTCCTCAGTTAAAGCAGTATTTTCTTGAATTAGTGAATTTACTTTCTCAACAGAAGAAACAACTTCACGAGTAGAAACAGATGCTGAAACAACACTCTCAATACATTCATTTATATCTGCTGTTGAAGCATCTATTGATGATTTTATATTTGTGAAACTATCTTTAGTTACTGTAATAGTTTTATGTTGAATTTCAACTGCGCTGTTACCATTTTTCATTGCAGAAGAAGCATTTAATATATCATGCTTAATTTCTTCTAAAATAGAAGTTATACTCTGAACAGCTTGTTTTGAGTTTTCGGCAAGTTTTCTAACTTCACCAGCAACTACAGAAAAGCCTTTACCAGCTTCACCAGCTCTTGCAGCCTCTATTGCAGCATTTAGTGATAAAAGGTTAGTTTGACTTGCGATTTGGCTTATAGAGTCAGTAATTGAGTTTACAGATTCTAGTTTATCAACTAACGCATCTACAGTATTACTTGAAACAGAAAATGCCTTTTCTAAGTCATTTAAAGATGTATCAAGTTCATCTATAGTTTTTAAACCTGTATTTGCAAGTTTATCTGTATCTAATACTTTAGTATGAACTTCATTTATACTAATAGCTATATTTTCAATTGAACTATTAAAATCTTTTAAAAGATTTGAAGCAGAATTGATTTCATGTCCTTGTGATACAGTAGCATTACTTAATGTTGATAATGAAGAATTTATATCTCTTGCATTATTTGAAATTTCATTACTTGCAGCGCTAATACTTTGAATGTCAGAAATAATCTTATTTGATATTCCTGAATTTTTGTTTGTGTCTTTAGTTTCTCGTGTAGCCTCTACGGGATTTGTAGTTTGTGTTTCTGCTACAGAGGTTTTTTTAAATAATCCCATAAATAATCCTCCTTTTATAAATCGAAATTTTTGATTGTAATTTATGATTTAATTAAATCTTTACCATTTCTAGCAAGTTCCTTAACTCTATGTGAAGCACCAACAGTCATTATAACTTTTGAATACCATATAAGAGCATTTTCATTATCATCTGTTCTTCTAAATAACTCTCCAATTAAATAATTAAAAGAATCTCTATCCATACCAAAGATAGGAAAGTCTTCAACTGAATAAGCTTTTAAAAACCCATTTAAAGCTTTCTTTAAAAATGATAATTCGCTTTTAGTGTCGTTTTTTATACGATACATCCAAGCTATTTTAAGTGAAATCATAGATGGGGAACTCATACTTTTGTTTAAAGCTAGAGCAGTTACAAGGGCAAGCTTGTACCTTTCTATAGCTAAATCAACATCTAAAAAGTAAGGATAAGTTTTTTGTTTCCATCTATCAGTTATTTTATTTATTATAACTGGTTTTTCAGAACTTCTTAAATTATTGAATTCACTTTTCATAGCTGCATAACCACACCTTGGGCATATCCATACATCATAAAAATAAGGGTTTATAGCTTTATATCGTATAAAAAAATCACTATCTTTAGAGGTAATTCGTGGGGAATTCGTTTTCACAGCAGTTTCTGTGAAATTATTTTGGCAAACTGGACAAGTAATGTTTTTTGTAAACGTGTCATTGATGTAATTTGGTTCTGTCATTTTTAGAGCACCTCGAGATAAAAATTTGTTCATAATAATAATACAACATTTGTAATAAAAATAGAATAGAAAACATAGTTACAGGAAAGACTTGTTTTTGATATAATAAAGTGTAGAATTGAAATAGGGTGGTTAAAATGGCTATAAATAACTGGAAAAGTTTCTTAGTTCCATACGAACAAGCGGTAGATGAACTAAAAGTTAAATTTAAAAGTATTAGAAAAGAATATAGAAAGAAAAATGAATATTCTCCAGTAGAATTTATAACTGGAAGAGTTAAGGAAATTTCTAGCATATTAGAAAAAGCAAATAAATTTGGGATACCTGTAGATAGAGTAGGATACGAAATGGAAGATATCGCAGGGCTTAGAGTAATGTGCCAATTTGTTGATGATATAGATAGGGTTGTTGAACTTATAAGAACTAGAAAAGATATGCAAGTATTATATGAAAAAGATTATGTTAGAAATGTTAAATCTAGTGGTTACAGAAGTTATCATATGATTATAAAGTATCAAGTTAATATGGCTGAAGGGCCAGTCGATATCCTTGCAGAATTTCAAATAAGAACTTTAGCTATGAACTTTTGGGCAACTATAGAGCATTCTTTAAATTATAAATATAAAAAGAGAATCCCAGAAGAACTTCAGTGCAAGCTAAAGACAGCTGCAGATGCTGCATTTACTTTAGATGAAGAGATGCTTATGATTAAAGATGAAGTAAAGGATGCACAAAAATTATTCGAAGTTAAATCTGCAATAATCTCAGATATAATGAATAAGATCTTAACTTTAATTTCTTTAGGTAAAATACCAGAAGCTAGTAGATATGAAAAATCATTAAATAAACTTATTGATGAAGGGGATGTATCAGAATTAAGTCATCTTTTAAATTCAATAAAAAAAGAAGTAGATAAGTATAGAGATTAAGTTATATAAAATTTAAGAAATTTAATATAAACTCTTAAAAAAGAGTTATTTATTTATAAAAGTGGTTAAGCTTAAAAGAAGTTTAGTCACTTTTTTTACGTTGGAAAATTATAAAATTATATAGTGTGCTTAAAGCTAGTTTTTTTTTATTGAGAAAATATTAGATTGAAGCGGTAGCTTTAGCATGTTACTGTTTGGTAATAAATGGGCGGTAGGAGCTGATCAATAACAAATAATAAATAATGAAAAAAACTACAACATTGTTACGAGATATTATTGGTACAAGGGATTTTCGCTATATTTGGGTAAAGTTTTGATATTTTGGACAAGTACAAATTGTCAAGACAAGCTACCTGAAAAAAGATAAAAGTAGACAAGTAAAATTAAGAAGGACAAGCTCTTAAAATACAAATATATTAGGAGCTATTTTAAGGAAAACTAAATCACTTTTACACAAAAAATAGAACTTATTAAATTAGATAAAATAGTATGTTTTTCATAAGATCCTTCGTAAATATATACGAACCAATTTAAATAAACTTGAAGATATTTTGTAGCAACACTTCTAAATTTTTTAAGCCATCTTCTTAAATTCAATATAAAATCAGAGCAGTGACTAAGTAAAATTTCACCCTCTTCTTTAGAAATCTCTAATTCTTTCTTTTTATGAAGAGCATAGTTTAATTTCTTCGATACGAGGTAAGAAAACCTATCTTTTCCAGGCAAGAAATAAGTATTAAATACAGGGTTAAATTCATTTAATAAATTCTCTATAGATTCATTTGTAGGGCTCATAGAATCAAAGGATATCTTAGCTAGAGAGTAATTGTTTTTATTGATAGTAGTAGCTACGAATATATTTTTTCTTCTAGAAATAGTGCAAACGGGAGGAGTCTTTTGCCCTTTAAAATTTTCTAAGAATTTAGTATGTCTTATAGCTGTAACGATATGAGTTCTTCTAGAATCTGTATAAGTTCCGATGTGCTTTAAGATTTTATGTCTCCATCTAAAAGAAGTTTCTATACAGATATTTAATCTATCTGCACAATCTCTTATAGTAGCACCAGATAGCATAAGACGAGTATATTTATCCCAAAGTTCTACACGCTTTCTAGTGTTATGCCAGACAAGTCCAGTCCCTTCATTAAATGTTTTAAGACAATCCTTGCATTGATACCTTTGGACGCATCTATATTTACCGTATTTAATAAAATGTTTTGAATTGCAATGGGGACAAGTAGATGTATGTACCATAATCTCACCTCGAAAAATTTTGATTTTTTTAGTTATTTTGATTATGGACATAAAAAAATGCCTTTATTCAGTCAATTTTAGTAAAATACCAACAAAGAAGCAAAACAATGTTGTAGGGGTGTAGAGAGACTATATAAAGGTTCAAGAAAATTGTATGGACATGGTAGTTAGTACCAGTAGTAAAAAACTTTTTAACTTCAAGGAATATATTTACAATAAGTAGTTTCCACTTAAATTATAAATTAGTATAATTATAATGTTATATAGAAATTTCTTATTAGAGCTATTAGTAATTCAAAGTTGAGTGAAAGGGTAAGAAATGATATAATAATGTAAATTAAAGAATAATTATTATTAAGAGTGGAGAGCGTAAAAATGATAGCTGATAAAAGATTATTAAACGAAATAAAAGAGAACCCTAAAAAAATTTCAGAAATTAAAAATCCAAGTTATGAAATAAAATTAGAGGCTGTTAAAGCTAATGGCATGACTATAAAATATATAGAAAACCCAGATAAAATAATACAAGAAGTAGCAGTTAAGAAGTAGGACTTCTTGCAGTTACAAGCCTTTGGAATTCACTAAAATATATTAAAAATCCAACTAAAAATATTATAAAAAGGGCTATTAAGGCTAAGGGGCTTGCAATTCAATATGTAGAAAATCCTAGTGAAGAATTACAACTATTAGCTGTAGAAAAAGATTATGATGCAATTAAATATATTGAAAATCCAAGTGAAGAAGTCCAGCTAAAAGCTATAAGCAACCACTTTGGAGCTATAAAATTTATAAAATCACCAACTCTTAAGGCGAAAAGATTAGCTATTACCCTAAATGAAGAAGCTATAAATTATTTAGGTAACTATACTTTTGATGAACTTAAGCTATTTATAAAAGATAACATAAATGTTGTTAAGTATATATATGATACTATTGACCCAGAATTAGTTGTTGATGTATTGATAGATAAACTAGATAAAAAAGAAATGACTAGAGAATATATGAAGGCATTTTTAGATTTAGAGATACTTGAAATGAATAAAATTGCATTTGTATATGAATATGGTGATAAGAGCGCTAAAAAGTTATTAATTGACTGTAAGTTATAAGGAGTTAGAAAAATGAAATATTCAGACGTATTAGAAGCATGTATGTTAGTTATAGAATCAAACGATGTCCCATTAATAATAGGTGAAAGTGGTATAGGTAAAACAGCTTTAGCAAGAGAAATAGCAGAGAAGACAAATCATAAGCTTATCACTCTTGATGCTAACCTTTTAAAAGAGGGAGAGATAGGAGGATTACCTGTAGTAGATAGAGGAAGAACTATTTATGCAACTCATAATAAATTATTACAAGTAGAAAATTATGTTCAAAGAGGATATAAAGTTTTATTATTCATAGATGAATTAAACAGGTGTGAACACGCAGTTCAGCAAGAACTTATGAATTTAATATTAAATAGAGAAATAAATGGCTACGAGCTAGGTAAAGACGTAAAAATAATAGCTGCTATGAACCCTTCAAATAAGTATGATAACTTTTTAGATAGTTCTTCTGCAGTAGTTGATATGGACCCAGCACAAGAGGATAGATTTGTTTGGCTAGAGATGGAATCTGACGTAAAAGAATGGATTAAATGGGCTATGCAAAGTAAAAGCATACACGAAGACATAATAGAATTTATATCAAGTTTTCCAGACTATTTACATAGACCTTATTCAAATGAAAGTGTAAAACCTACGCCTAGAAGTTATGAAAGAGTTTCAAAAAGTTATACTATCTACAAAAATTCAAATGGTAAAATTTCTTTTGATACTTTATTAAGTGTTGTTAAGGGTAATATTGGAGTTAGTATTTCAACTGATTTTGCAAACTTCATAAAAGAAAATAGAAAGCCACTAATAAATCCAAAAGATGTATTTAAGTTAGATTCATTACCTGTGGATTTAAAAGAAAGAATACTTAAAGAAAGTAATTCAAGATTATATATTTTAGGAAGAAGAGCTATTAATTATATTAATGATTTAGAAGAATATAAAAATGAATTTAATATATTTGGGGAGATTTTAAAGCTATATCCTAGAGATTTAAGACTTGGGATTATGAAAGAGATAAAACAAGATTGTCCTAAAGAGATATATGAAAAATTATTAGATTCTGATGAATTTATAGATGCATTTTTTGATATATATGTGTAAAGCCTGGAGGTTAGAAAAATGATAGGGTTAAATAGTTTTGAAGATGAAAAAAATCTTTTATTAAAAGAAGTATTAGAATTTAAGAGTATTAATGATGTATCAGATATGTTTAAAAGAAGATTTTTTGATTTAGTTACAAAGGTAATAATAGATAACGTAAGCAGCGATGATAGTTTCTTTGGTAACTTTATGCTAAAAATAGAGAGAAAAATAAGACTTGATATAAGCTACCCTTTATCAACTATACCTGAAATATCAGGGTTTAAGATGAGTTTTAACCCTATATTATTTTTAAATGCAACTAAAAGGGAAATGGAAGCTTTATTTAAACACGAGATATATCATATTATGTTTAGCCACTACATAAGAGAAAAGGAACTTAGAGATTCTTATTCAAAGGAAGCTGTAAATATAGCTTTAGATATCTCTATAAATCAATTTATAAAGCATTTGCCTATGGATTGCAAAAGGCTTGACTCTATAAACTTAGAGTATAATTTAAATATGAAAGAAGATATGCCTATAGATTATTATGCTGAAAAAATAAACGAAGCTATAAAAATTAGAGAAAAGAAATCTAAAAAAGATAGCAAATCAAGTGACAAAGTTAAAAGAGAGTATGATATAGAGTCAGCACACGATGCTTGGGAAGATATAGAGATAGACTTAGATAGAGTAAAAGATTTAACTAAGAAGACAGCCCTAAGTTCTAATAAAGGAGATACTCCTATAAACATACTTAAAATTATAGAGAGCTATAGTGAAAAATCACAAATAACTTGGCAAAAACTATTAAAAAGAATGATTCCAACAGTTAAATCAGGATACAAAAAAACTATAGTTAGAAGAGATAGAAGGCAAAGCGATAGGGTTGACTTAAGAGGAAAGCTTAAAGATTCAGTTCCAGAAATAATAGTAGCTATAGATATAAGTGCAAGTATGACTCAAAAAGATATTGAAAAGATAATCATTGAGGTCCTTGGAATAATAAAAGGAAGAGTTGATAAAATAAAAATAATAGAGTGTGATAACGAAGTAAGAAGAGTTTATAACGTGAAAACTCCAAAAGATATTAAGCCAAGGTTTAATAATTCTGGAAGCACAAAATTTTCACCAGTTTTTGATTATATAAATAGAAATAATTTAAAAGAGAAACTCCTTATTTATTTTACAGATGGAGTCGGTGAAAAGGAACTTTTAGTTTCTCCTAAAAGTAAGAGGATAATCTGGGTTTTAACTGGAAAAGATGAACTTTCTTTAAATAACAGCTTCGGTATAATTAAAAAATTAAATAAAGATTCTGTAGAGGGTGAAGGTGGCTCTGCGGCTTTAAATATGATAAGAGGAGTTATCCACGATTGGGCTAGATAGAAGGGTTTAAAAGCCAAATATGAATAAATTGTTAGGAAAATATTCATCTTTATGATAGAATACTATTAGATAGGGAGGATTTGTTTTGAAAAAATATAGATCGTTATTATTAATAGTTCTTATTATTAGTTTTGGAATGAATATATATTTATCATACAAAAGAGATAAAGATGAATATAGAATAGGTGAGAAATCCTACAAGAATGCAGAGCTTATAAACACTAGAAATTCTAAAAATTTAGAAATTCTTAAAAATGCTATAGATAGTGGTAGTATACCAAACAGCAAATTATTAAATCTTTATTCAAACTATAAAACTATAGATGAAGCTTTAATAGAATTAATAAATGATTACTCATTTTACAGACAAAACATCATATTTAATTTTAATAAAAAAGATGTAAATGGTCTTAAGGTTTTAGAAAATGATATTTATGCAAGAATTTCTACATATTTAGAAAATATATTATTAAATATTATGAATACAAAAAAAGATAAGCTTGTTTTAGAGGGGAAATCTTTAGAAGATTTTAAAGTTTTATATGAATTAGCTTTAAACACAAATAAAAGTTATGTAGACTTTACAAATAATTATTTGAAAGATTTACAAAGCGAAGAAAAGCTTAAAAAATTCATAGATAAAAGGTATTATATAAATGTTATAGATAACATAAATACCATAAATTCAGAGTATAATGATTATGACTTTGTAAGTGAAATAAAAGTGCAAAAATTAAATTAAATTGTTTATAAACTCCTTTTGGGAGTTTTTCTTTTTATAAAAAAGCTTCCCCTAAATCTTAGAGGAAGCTTTTCTTAAAATTAGTGGCATCCGCCACCGCAAGAACCACAACCGTCTGATTCAGGTGAGTTGTTTGGTTTTAGAGTTAAACCTCTATCCCCATTTTCTTCTGATGATAATATAGTAAATCCACCATATTCATCAATCAATTCCTTTTTAGCTATAAAGTTAATATCAGCTATTTTTTCTAATAAGTCGCTATCTGATTGTTCATCCAGAACAATATTAAATACTGGGCCTCCTCAGCCAACGCCTGCTAAATTAATTCTGATATTAAAATCTTTAACTTCGTTTTGAACTAAAAAATCTTTAAATTCGTTGTAAGCTTCATCGCTTATAGTCATAAACTTCATAATCTTTTCCTCCTTTTCAAATATAAAAAATAGTGTATCAGTAATATTTTTTACTGATACACTACATAATATTACTACAAAATATTCCTATAGTAAATTAGTGACATCCACCACCGCAAGAACCGCATCCGCCTTCTGGTGCGATAACTGGTTTTAAGCTTAAGCCTCTTCCTTCATTTTCTTCTGATGATAGGATTATGAATCCACCGAAATCATCTATTAATCTTTTTTCTACGATAAAGTTAATATCGTTTATAGTTTCAACTACGTCGTCATCAGTAGCTTCGCTTATTTCGATGTTGAAAACAGGACCGCTACAAGCCATTCCGCCTAAATTAATTCTTATGTTGAAATCTTCTACTTTATTTTCTTCTAAGAAAGCTTTAAATTCGTTAAATGCTTCTTCACTTAAGTTTATGTTTTTCATAAAATAACCATCCTTTATTAATAAATTTTCTTAATAATATTGTATCATAATTTAAATCAAAGTCAAATGGTCGGAATTAAATAAAATAAAAACTATTTATTAAAAAGGTTTTTGGTTATAATATTATTAGATATAAAAGATTTGTGGTAATAGAAAGGATGGTTTTAGTGAAACCATATGAAAAAGAATTTGTTTTAGAAAAAATAAATGAATATAATAAAAAAATAAAATTAGGTAAAAGTGGAAAGCACGAAATTCTAAAAAAAGATGGGATAAAGGAAAATATGAATGGATATCTTCATGATATAGATGAAGATATAGATATACCAATTTTAGAACTTAGAAGTGATGATAAGTATTGGATGAGACTTGATATAAGAGAAGTTGAAAGTACTTATTTTATTATAAAAAATGCACATGGAAATGTTGGAGTAGTAGGTCTTGGACTCGGGTACACAGTAAACGAGATTGCAAAAAACCAAAAAGTTAAAAGCGTAACTGTATACGAATTTTCAGAAGATGTAATAAAACTTTACGAAAATAGTTTTAAAAAGAATCCTAAGATAAAAATAGTAAAAGGTGATGCTTATAAAGCTAAGGCTAAGACTTTTGATTATTTCTTTGTAGATATCTATGAATATAAACTAAGTGATAAAGTAGTTTCTGATTACGAATTTTTTAATAAACTTCACAAAATAGAAGATTACGTATTTTGGGGAGTAGAACACTTCTTATTAAGCTGTAGCTACGAAGAGATAGTTTGGGTTTATATCCCAGAGCTTTGGATGGATTTAAGTAAGAATATATTTTCGAGGGTACAAGAAGCAGGCTACTTAGAAACTTACAAACAATTAGATTCTAGTCTTGTACGAGAAGTATTAAGTAAATTTAAAAAGGTTTTAAATAGTGATATGGAATAAAGGTATTAGCACTAAAAATTTAGTGCTAATACCTTTTTATCTATATATTTAAAACTGTATTTATGATAAATAGATAGATATATTTAAAATTATAATTTTAAATTAGGATGTATGTCATTTTCATTTTTATAGTAGTAATTTATCTTATCATCTATTTTCTTTAGATTTAATTTAAGAGCGTCTAATTCTTTTAAGACCTCTTCTCTATGTTTAATTAGCATCTCTTTTCTAAGATTAAAAGTACTAGAGCCTTCAACGTACCAATCTATATACCTTTTTATTTCTTTTAATTGCATTCCTGTGTTTTTAAGGCAATGAATTAAACTTAACCATTCTAAATCTTGATCATTAAATATTCTATTTCCTTTTTCATTTCTCTTAATAAAAGGAAGTAAACCTTCTTTATCATAATATCTTATTGTGTATGAACTTAGCCCTGTTTTATCAGATACTTGCTTTACTGAATAACCCATAATAAATCCCCCTTAAGAAACATAAACTTATACTTAGTATACTATATATTTAAAAAAATAAAAAAAATAATAAAAGGTTGTTGACTTAGAGTTAACTCTAAAGTGTAGGATTTATATAAAGGATAAATTTTATAAGAATTTAGGAGGAATTAAAAATGAATTTTAATTATCACATGCCAACAAAATTACTTTTTGGAAAAGGGCAATTAAATAATTTACACAAAGAGGAATTACCAGGTAAAAAAGCTTTAATAGTAGTTTCATCAGGTAAATCAGTTAAAAAATATGGTTATTTAGAAAGGTTAGAAAAAGAATTAGAAAAAGCAAATGTTTCATATGTTGTATTTGATAAAATTCTTCCAAACCCAATAAAAAGCCACGTTATGGAAGGGGCGCTTTTAGCAAGAGAAGAAAAGTGTGACTTTGTTATAGGTCTTGGTGGTGGAAGCAGTATTGATAGTGCTAAAAGTATATCAGTTATGGCTACAAACGACGGAGATTATTGGGATTACATATCAGGGGGAACTGGAAAAGAAAAGCCTGTTAAAAATGATCCTTTAAAAGTTATAGCAATAACTACTACAGCTGGAACTGGAACAGAAGTAGACCCTTGGACAGTAATAACAAATGAAGATACAAATGAAAAAATAGGATTTGGATATGAAAAAACATTCCCAAGTATTGCAGTAGTTGATCCAGAACTTATGCTTTCAGTTCCTAAAAAGCTAACAGCTTATCAAGGATTTGATGCTTTATTCCATAGTACAGAAGGATATTTAAATAAAACTGCAAATACTATGAGTGATATTTACGCACTTAAAGCAATTGAACTTATAGGAAAGTCACTTAAAAAGGCTGTATTAAATGGAAATGATATAGAAGCAAGAAGTGATATAGCACTTGCAAACACTTTATCTGGGTTTGTTGAATCTACATCAGGATGTACTTCAGAGCATTCTATAGAGCATGCTTTAAGTGCTTATCATCAAGATTTAACTCATGGTGCTGGTCTTATAATGATAAGCGAAGCTTATTACACTTTTATAGCAAAAAGTGGAAAGTGTAATGAGAGAATGATTGATATGGCTAAGGCTTTAGGAAAAAAAGATGCAAAAGAAGCTATGGATTTCGTTAAAGTTTTATTAGAACTTCAAAGAGAGTGTGAAGTTAATGAATTGAAGATGAGTGATTTTAATATTGATAAGGATAATTTAGAAAAATACGTTAAAAATGCAAGAGAAACTATGGGAGGCTTATTCTTAGTAGACCCTATAGAAATAAATGATGAAGCGGTACTAAATATATTAAAAGATTCATATAGATAAATTAGATATACCTAATTTAAAAATCTTTATAAATAAAAAGAAGTTAAGAAAGCTAGGACTTTCCTAGCTTCTTTTTTATGCTTATAAAAATTAAAGTTAATATAAGAATAAATTTAAAAGAAAGAAATAATCTTAATTAAAAAAGTAAAATTTAAGATTTACTAAATTAAATTTCGTAATTATCCTTGATAAGTATTGAATAAATAGTGAGTTTTAAAATTTAGCTAGTTAAACTTTAAATCCTTAGTATAAAAAACTAGAAGTAGTAATAAACTAATCCTAGATTTTATTTAAGGAGGAGATTAATTCATGAAAGTAACTAATTCACAGGAATTATCAAAAAGAATAGAAGATTTAAGAGTCGCCCAAAGAGAATATGCAAAATATTCTCAAGAAGAGGTAGATGAAATCTTTAGAGCAGCTGCTATGGCTGCAAATAATGCGAGAATAGAACTTTCTAAAATGGCAGTAGAAGAGAGTGGGATGGGAATTGTAGAAGATAAAGTTATAAAAAATCATTTTGCAGCTGAATATATCTACAATCAATACAAAGATATGAAAACTTGCGGAATAATAGATGAGGACGATAGTTTTGGAATAACAAAGGTTGCGGAACCTATAGGAGTAGTAGCTGCTATAGTTCCTACTACAAACCCTACTTCAACAGCTATTTTTAAAACATTGATAGCTTTAAAAACTCGTAACGCAATCATTATTTCCCCACACCCTAGAGCAAAAAATGCAACTATAGCTGCTGCAAAAGTAGTTTTAGATGCAGCTGTTAAAGCTGGCGCACCAAAAGGAATAATAGGTTGGATAGATGAACCTTCTGTAGAGTTATCTCAAAAGGTTATGCACGAATCAGATATAATCTTAGCTACTGGGGGTCCTGCTATGGTTAAAGCAGCTTACTCTTCAGGAAAGCCAGCTATAGGGGTTGGTGCAGGAAACACTCCAGCTATCATTGATGAAACTGCACACATAAAAATGGCAGTTAACTCTATCCTTTTATCTAAAACTTTTGATAATGGAGTAGTTTGTGCGTCAGAGCAAAGCTTAATAATTATGGACGAAATTTATCACGAAGTTAGAAAAGAACTTATGGATAGAGGGGCTTACATATTAAACGAAAAGGAAAGAGAAGCTGTAGGTAAAATCATTCTTAATGAAAAAGGTGGACTAAACGCAAATATAGTTGGTCAATCAGCTTTTAAAATAGCAAGTCTTGCTGGAATCAAAGTTCCTGAAAACGCTAAAGTTTTAATAGGTGAAATTGAATCAGTAGAACTTGAAGAACCTTTTTCTCACGAAAAACTTTCTCCAGTTTTAGGGATGTATAGAGCTAAAACTTTTGAAGAAGCACTAAAAAAAGCTAGTAGGCTTATAGAACTTGGAGGTTTTGGTCACACTTCTGTTCTTTACACAAATGGAATTAAAAGTAGAGATAGAATAAAACTATTTGGTGAAACTATGAAAACTGCTAGAACTTTAGTTAATATGCCAGCTTCTCAAGGTGCTATAGGTGATATCTACAACTTTAAACTAGCTCCGTCTTTAACTTTAGGTTGCGGTTCTTGGGGAGGAAACTCTGTTTCAGAGAACGTTGGACCTAAGCATTTATTAAACATAAAGAGTGTAGCTGAGAGGAGAGAAAATATGCTTTGGTTTAGAGTTCCAGAAAAAACTTACTTTAAATATGGATGCTTACCTGTTGCCCTTAAAGAATTACATGATTTAGGTAAGAAAAAGGCATTTATAGTTACAGACAAAGTTTTATTTGAGTTAGGATATACAGATATAATAACTGAAGTTTTAGAGAGCTGTAACATTGACTTTAAGATATTTACAGACGTAGAGCCAGACCCAACTTTAGCAACAGCTAAAAAGGGTGCAGAAGATATGTTAAAGTTTAAACCAGATGTAATAATATCAGTAGGTGGCGGTTCACCTATGGATGCAGCTAAGATAATGTGGGTAATGTATGAACATCCAGACGTTAGATTTGAAGATTTAGCTATGAGATTTATGGATATAAGAAAGAGAGTATTTAAGTTCCCTGAACTAGGTCAAAAAGCTATGATGGTATCTATCCCAACTTCAGCTGGAACTGGCTCAGAAGTTACTCCGTTTGCAGTTATAACAGATGGAGATACAGGAGTTAAATATCCTTTAGCTGATTACGAATTAACTCCAAACATGGCTATAGTAGATGCAGAACTTATGATGAGTATGCCAAAGGGATTAACAGCAGCTTCAGGAGTTGATGCTTTAACACATGCTTTAGAAGCGTACGCGTCAGTATTAGCTTCTGAATACACTAACGGGTTAGCTTTAGAATCTATAAGATTAATATTTAAATATCTACCAGTAGCTTACGAAAACGGAAATGAAAACATCAAAGCTAGAGAGAAAATGGCACACGCAGCATCTATGGCTGGTATGGCATTTGCAAATGCATTCTTAGGCGTTTGTCACTCTATGGCACACAAACTAGGTGCATTCCACCACATACCTCACGGAGTTGCAAATGCGCTTTTAATAAACGAAGTAATTAAATTTAATGCAGAAGATGCACCTAAAAAGCAAACAGCATTCCCTCAATACAAATATCCTAATGCAAAATGGAGATATGCAAGAATTGCTGATTACTTAAACTTAGGTGGAGAATCAGAAGATGAAAAAGTAGAATTACTTTTAAAAGAAATAGATAACTTAAAAGAAAAGGTAGGAATGCCAAAGAGTATAAAAGAAGCTGGAGTTTCTAGAGATTCTTTCTATGCAACTTTAGATCAAATGGTTGAGCAGGCATTTGATGACCAATGTACAGGTGCAAACCCTAGATATCCTCTTATGAGTGAAATGAAAGAAATCTATATTAAAGTTTTTGAAAATAACTCTGTAACTAGTGAGGAATCAGAAGAAGTAGAATCATTAACTTTAGAAGAAGAGTCAGAAAGAGAATAAATCTACAAATTAAATGCTATTGCAAAGTTAACTTTGCAATAGCATTTTTTGTTTTATATAATTAAATAAGAATAAATGTAAAATTTATACAAATGAAACATAAAATAATATAAATCAAAAATGGGGGTAAAATAATGAAAAATTTCAAAGTCGGGATAGTTGGTTTTGGAAATCTTGGAAAAGGAGTCTTAAAAGCTATAAAGCAAAATGATGATATAGACTTAGTTGCTATTTTTACAAGAAGAAAACCAGAAGAATTTAAGGTCGAGGGGGTAAAATTTAAACATATATCTGAAATAGCAGATTATAAAGAGGAAATTGATGTAATGTTACTTTGCGGAGGCTCAGCTACAGACCTTCCAGAACAAGGACCTATGATAGGAGAGATATTTAACACTGTAGATAGCTTTGATACTCATGCTAATATACCTATGTATTTTAGCAAAATGGATAAGGTGTGTAAAAAGAATGATACATTAAGCCTTATATCAGTAGGCTGGGACCCAGGATTATTTTCTTTAAATAGACTTTTATCTTCTGTAATTTTACCAAAGGGCAAGGAATATACTTTTTGGGGAACAGGTGTAAGTCAAGGACATTCTGATGCTATAAGACGAGTTATTGGAGTTAAGAAAGGAATTCAATATACTATCCCTAAAGAAGAGGCTTTAAAAAAAGTAAGAAGCGGGGTAAACCCAGACCTTACAACTAGAGAAAAACATGAAAGGGTATGCTACGTTGTACCTTTTGATGGGGCTGATTTAAAATCTATAGAAAAAGAAATAAAAGAGATGCCTAATTATTTTTCAGATTACGATACTACGGTACATTTTATTTCAGATTCAGAATTTGATAAAAATCATAATACTATGAAGCATGGTGGATTTGTAATAAGAACAGGTGAAACAGGAAATGGCAACAAACAAAGAATAGAGTTTTCATTAGAACTTGAAAGTAACCCAGAATTTACATCAAATGTTTTAGTTTCTTATGCTAGAGCTATAAATAGACTTCAAAGAGAAGGTAAAAGAGGCGCTTTAACTGTGTTTGATATTCCTTTTTCATATTTAACAAATAAAACTAGTGAGGAATTAAGAAGAGATATGCTTTAAAAAGAGTGGCGATTGCCACTTTTTTTATTATTATTTAGTTTAATTGTAAATAAATTCTTAATATAAAAATAACTTGATGAAATAAGTAAAAATATGATATAAAATATACATAAGTAGTATAGAGTACTACATAAAAGGGACTGATAAACAACAAACTAAAGAGTAAGAAAGGTAAGGGGTTTATATGCAATTAGGATATTTAGATGAAAAAAAACTTTACAAATGGGAAAAAACTAGAAGAATAGGGAAAACTGGTTTTATTGCATCAAGAACGGGGATAGTAGCATTAGTTTATTTAATTATGACATTTTTAGTTAATAAAGGCTTTGGAAATATAACATTAAATGAAATAATAATATTCGTTTTATTTATAGCAGTAGTTTGTTATATGAATATCTCTACTTGGGCAAAACAAGAAAATTTATTTTTTCAGACTATAGCATTAAAAAAATATCAAAAAAAGTTTAACAAAGACGGCACTTTAAGATAAAAAGTGACAAAAAGATTTCAAACATAGGGCTAAAAATTAGTTTTTTTGTAAAGAAATAATTAGATTATATAGTTATAATAATATTAATTTAAGGCAATAATTGTAGATAGTAAAATTTAAATAGATATAAAGGATGTGTTTTTAATGGGCCACGATTTTTTAGAAATTAAAATTAGTTTAGTAGATTTATTAATGGAAAGTGCAGATGAAGAAAGAATAAGAGCTTTAGAGAGAAAAGCTATTGAAAATGATATTTTTGATACAGATAACGGAAAACCAATAGTTAGAAAAAATAAAGAAAGCTTAGGAGCTTATATAAATAGATATTCTTCAGAAATAATGAAGAACTTTTCAGAAGAAAAATATAGTATATTAAAATCTTTATACAGAGATTACAATAAATCTGGGGATAAATCACTAGTTAGTCCAGAGATAACTAAGAAAAAGAGTATTAAAGATTATAAGAAACATATAGCGGCAGGGGCTACAGCTACAGCAGTAGGGTTAGCTATTTTTAAAATGTTTAAAAGCAGAAAAAAATAGTTTTTCTCTGAAAATTGTGTGCCGCATTTTAGGGCTATATAAAGCTAGAGTACTAAAAGTATTCTAGCTTTTTTTTCGTTTTAAAACTAAAAATGATTATAAAAAGCTAAATATTAGATAGATTTAACTTAAAGTGATATTTAAACTTTTATTTTTATTTAAAATTATAGATTAGTAAAAATAAATTAAAGTAAATTAAAGTGGTTTAATTAATAATAATATGGGTAATTAATGTAAAAATGTAATATAATAGTTATGAGGAGGGTGGTATGAGAAAATTTATTGGTATTATTTTAGGGGTAATTGCTTTTGGTTTTATCGGTTTTACCTTGGCTGTTTTAGATGTTGGGAGTGTTAGTGGAGTTAAGATGGATGAAAATGTTGAGGATTATAAAAATAATAATATAGAAAATACTAAGCCCTTAGAAGAAGAACCTATAAGGGAAGAAGTTTTAACAGAAAAGGAAAAGCCAAAGGATACAAGTGATGAGGATTTTTTTAAGGCTATTAATGAAATTATAGTAGAAGAGTGCAGTAAATATGATTTTGATTATTCAGCAAGCTTTAGAGATATAAAAGAGGATAAGCATATTTATATAAAAGAAAGAAGAAGTAAATCAGCAAGTATGATAAAACCTTTTATTATGGTTGAAGTTTATAATCAAGTATCATATGGAAATCTAAAAATATTTGATAAAGTAAAATTAAAAGAAGAAGATAAGGCATTAGGAGATGGAGTATTAAAAGGAAAAGACGTAGGTAGTGAGTATACAGTTCGTGAGTTAGTAGAATATATGATTTCAAAAAGTGATAATACAGCTACAAACATGCTTATAGATTTAGTTGGTATGGAGAACATAAATAATACTATAGAAAGCTTAGGATTTAAAGATACTATTCTTAGAAGAAAGATGATGGATGAAGATAAAAAGGATGAAGGAATAGATAATTACACTTCTGTAAAGGATCTAGATAACCTTTTTTATAAATTATATAAAGGTGAATGCTTAGGGAATGAATATGATAAAGTTATGCTAGAGATGCTTATTAAGTGCGAAAACAACTCTAAGATTTTAAATAAATTACCTAAAAATATAGTTAGTGCACACAAAAGTGGTGAACTTAGAGGTGTGCAAAATGATGGTGGAATAATTTTCACGCAAAACGGAGACTACATTTTAAATATACTTATAGAGAGATGTAAAGAAAAAGAAGCTATAGAAGCTATAAGTACAATATCAGAAAAAATTTATTTTTTATTTCAGAGCAAAAAATAGCAGGTATTTAATTATGCCTGCTATTTCTTTATTGAAATTAAGGAGATGTTTTATGAAAAATCAAATCACTAAGTATAATTTAATATATCTATATGTAAAAAAAGGAATGAGGTTACAAATAAACTTAAAAAAAATTATAATATAAAATTAAACAAATGGTTAATAATAGAATTAAAGCCTTTTAAAAGCATTATAAGTAAGTATAATACTATTGTAGAAAAGTTTAGATTTTTTTGAAAATTTCAAATAATTTTTATAATTAGAAATATAAGTTTATAAAAACTCTAGGTTTGCATATTATACCTAAATTTAATGAAGAATTAAGGTTATTATAAGGTAAAATACTCAAGTCTAAAGTTTGAATTACGAAAATCTAATAGTGAGATAAGGTTAATTAATAAATAGTTTAACCTATACTCATAAAAATATATTTTTATTAATTAGGGGGAATTTCTATATATAAGGTTTAATGTTAATTCATAAATTCACATTTGTTTTAAGGAAAATATAAAGTTCTTGGGGAAGATACTAAATTTTAATTAAACAATAATACATTCATGCATTTAAAACTTAAAACTTAAAATTAAAAGTTATATAATGCTCTGGACAAGCAATATATTTTATTCTATATATTAAGATTGGACACCTTAATTTAAAGAAGTTTTTAATTTTAAGACTAAAAGGAATTTAGCGAAGTAAAAGGAATTAACTATCATTTTAAGTTATTAAAAGCACATATAAACATTAAATTAAAATCTTAGAAATTAATAATTAAAAATATATTTCTACTTTAATCTATAACGTAAATAAAAAGAAAAGCATTGATTTATAGAAGCAGAAATTGAAAGATTAATCTTAACAAAAGTTGATATTAGTAATAAAAATTATTTTATTAACAGTAACAATATTTCTTTAGGCAAGTATACAACGGGTAATTATGAAGCTAGATGTTTCAAACTTAACTAGTACGATATAAGTTATTAAAGTACAAGTTGGATATGAGTTAGATAAGGAAAAAAAGTTTGTATAAAAAGATAATATCTAAGGATATGATAACAAAGTCTGTTATCATTAGCTCCGAATACATGATTAACAACAGATAAGATATTAGTTTTAAACTAATAATTAAGTTAACTAAAGACAAAATGAAAAGATAATTAAAGACCTCTTTTTAATGAACACAAAAGTATGAAATATAATACTTTAATTTAGAATATACTTTTAAAGAACCTTTCAAGTTAAAAGCTAGAAAGGTTATAAAGCGTATTAAAAATAAAAAAAATTATTAAAAAATAAAAAAGCTATTTACAACGGATAATAATTATTATATAATAAAAAATGTAGAAGGGGTTGACGCCCAGATACATTAAAAAGTAAGTAGTAAATTAATAAATATTAAATATAAATGTGTTATAAGAAGAGGAGAGATTATTATGAAAAAATTTGTATGTACAGTTTGT
>NZ_JAMDLQ010000001.1:0-5607 GCF_024705715.1 Clostridium sp. LY3-2 | reverse complement strand
TTCCGTATTTACTTCTAAGTTTTAATTCACCTAAAGTAAATACGGAATAAACGTTATGGCAATTAAAAGAGGCGATGAAATTAACCTTTCACCTTTAGCAGATGATGTAGTTGAAGCCAAAGATATCTTAATTGCAATAGGCTCAGCTGAAGATTTAAGTAAGCTTGAAGGTATGATAGTTAAATTAAATTAGTTTTTGAGGTGCAAAATTTGATTTACATTGAAAGTAAAGATAACTCAATTTTTAAAGGAACTAGAAAATTAAAAGAGAGAAAAAATAGAACTAAAGAAAACAAATATATAATAGAAGGTTTTAGAATCGTAGAAGAAGCACTAAAAGCTGGTGCTTCTTTAGATTCAGTTTTTTTCAATAAACAAAGCGAAGAAAAAGCATTAAATCTTTTAGAAAAGTATAGTTTTTCTAAAAGAAGCTTTGGATTAAATGATGAATTGTTTAGTGAAATTTCAGATACTACAAATAGTCAAGGGATTATAGCTGTAGTAAATATGGAAAAAGAAAAAACTAAAGACTTTAAAGAATTTTACATACTTTGTGATAAGGTTCAAGACCCAGGGAATTTAGGGACTATTATAAGAACTGCACACGCAGCAGGTTGTGATGGAGTTATATTAACTAAAGGAACAGTAGATATATATAATGAGAAAGTTATAAGGTCAACTATGGGTTCTATTTTCTATCTTCCTATAATTTTTGATGATGATTTAAATATTTTAAAATCTTTAAAAGAAGATGGATTTAAAATTCTAGCAACATCACTAGAAGGAAAATGTGATTTCTTTAAAGAAGATTTAAAAGGCAAGGTAGTTGTTACAGTTGGAAATGAAGGAAACGGAGTTTCAAAAGAAGTATACGACCTTTCAGATTCGAAAGTTAAAATACCTATGCCAGGAAATGCAGAATCATTAAATGTTGCAGTCGCAACTTCAATAGTTTTGTATGAAAGAGTAAGACAAAAGTCTTAATAGATTACCACTTGAAAAATAATATTTTAAAATGTATAATGAACATATAATTTTAAATAATAAATACTAAGATTGAGAAAAGTAGGTATTAGATACTTTAAAAGGGAAAGGAAACCTTAGACTGAAAGTTTCTTAAAGATTTGAAAATACTGAAGTTCACTCAGGAGTACTAAAGGTGAAATTAAAGTAGTCTTTAGCGGTTAAAGACCGTTATTCTTAATCGAGTTGGGTTGTAATTAATTTATAACCAATTAGGGTGGTAACGCGGATTATTTTCCGTCCCTTTATTTTAAGGGACGGTTTTTTTATTGTTTAAAATACCGTATTTATCTGAAAGGAGAATAGATATGCAAGAAAAAATTGCAAAGCTTAGAGAAGAAGCGCTAAAAAAAATCGAAGAAGTTAAAACTTCAGGAAAATTAGAAGAAATAAGAGTAAACTACCTTGGAAAAAAAGGTGAACTTACTACTATATTAAGAGGTATGAAAGATTTATCAAACGAAGAAAGACCTTTAGTTGGTAAGTTAGTAAACGAAGTTAAAAGTGAAGTTGAATTAAGAATTGAGGAAATAAAATCTTCAATAAAAGAAAGAGAAAAATCAGAAAAACTTCAAAGTGAAGTTATAGATATAACTCTTCCTGGTAAGAAAAATAGAGTAGGTAAAAGACACCCTCTAGATTTAACTTTAGAAAGTATGAAAGATATCTTTGTTTCTATGGGATTTACAATAGAAGAAGGTCCTGAAATAGAGTTAGATAGATATAACTTTGAAGCTTTAAATATACCAAAGGATCATCCAGCTAGAAGTGAGCAAGATACTTTTTATATAAACGATAATTTAGTTTTAAGAACTCAAACTTCACCAGTTCAAGTTAGAACTATGGAAAAACAAACTCCACCTATAAAAATGATATCACCTGGTAAAGTTTATAGATCAGATGACGTTGATGCAACTCACTCTCCAATATTCTACCAAATGGAAGGGTTAGTTATAGATAAAGGAGTTACTTTTGCAGATTTAAAAGGAACTTTAGAATTATTTGCAAAGAAAATGTTTGGAGAAAAGGTTAAAACTAAATTTAGACCACACCACTTCCCATTTACAGAACCTTCAGCAGAGATGGATGCAACTTGCTTTGTTTGTGGCGGAGAAGGATGTAAAGTATGTAAAGGTAGCGGTTGGATAGAAATTTTAGGTTGCGGTATGGTTCACCCAGACGTTCTTAGAAACTGCAACATAGACCCAGAAGTTTACCAAGGATTCGCATTTGGATTTGGAGTAGATAGAATGGTTATGCTTAAATACGGTATAGATGATATAAGATTATTATACGAAAGTGATATGAGATTCTTAGATCAATTCTAATTAAAGCATTAAATATTTAGGAGGTATTAAGATGAAAGTCCCATTCAGTTGGTTAAAAGATTATGTTAAAATAGATGAAAAAATGACTGCTCAAGAAGTAGGAGATGCACTAACTCTTTCAGGTTCAGCTTTAGAAGGAGTGATAGTACAAGGAGATAATATAAGTAGAGTAGTTACTTGTTTAATTACTAAAATAGATAAACACCCTGATGCAGAAAAGTTAAGCATCTGTAAAGTTGATATCGGAAGCGAAGAAATTCAAATAGTTACAGCTGCAACTAATATGAAAGAAGGGGATAAAGTTCCTGTAGCCCTTCATAAATCAATTCTTGCAGACGGAACTGAAATTAAAAAAGGAAAGCTAAGAGGAGAAGTATCAAACGGTATGTTCTGTTCAGAAGCTGAACTTGGACTTAAAGGTGAAGACGAAGTAGATGGTCTAATGATATTAGATAGCGATGCACCTTTAGGAGTAGAAATGAAAGTTTATTTAGGTCTTAAAAAAGAAATTTTAGACTTTGATATAACTTCAAACAGACCAGACTGTTTAAGTATGGTTGGAATGGCAAGAGAAACTGCTGCAACTTTAAGAACAGATTATAAAATGCCAAACATGAATTACGAAGTAAAATCATCAGAAAATATAGAAAACTCTTTAAAAGTAGAAGTTAAAGATTCTCTTTGCAGAAGATATATGGCAAGAGGAGTTAAAAACGTAAAAATAGCTCCATCACCAAAATGGATGCAAGAGAGACTTTTAGAAGCTGGAGTTAGACCTATAAACAATATAGTTGATATAACAAACTTTGTTATGCTTGAAATAGGAGAACCTATGCATGCGTTTGATAAAAGAGAAATATCAACAAATACTATAGTTGTTGAAAGAGCTTTAGAAAAGGAAAAATTCACTACTTTAGACGAAGTAGAAAGAGAATTAGATTCATCTATTCTTTGCATAAAAGACGGAGATAAAACTGTAGCTTTAGCTGGAATTATGGGTGGGTTAAACTCAGAAGTTAAAGATGATACTTCAGAAATTATATTTGAATGTGCAAACTTTGAAGGAACTAACATAAGAGTTAATTCTAAAAAATTAGGATTAAGAACAGAAAGTTCATCAAGATTTGAAAAAGATATAGATCCAAACCTTGCTAAATTAGCTTTAGATAGAGCTTGTGCTTTAGTTTGCGAATTAAATGCAGGTGAAGTTATGGAAGGAACTATAGACATTTATAACGAAGTTAAAGAAGAAGGAGCTATAACGGTTTCTAGCCTTTGGGTAAATAAATTCTTAGGAACTTCAATATCAATAGAAGAAATGAAAAGATGTTTAGATAGCGTAGACTTAAAAACAGAAATCAAAGGGGAAGACTTAGAAATAACAATCCCAACATTTAGAATTGATATAGCTATAAAAGAAGATATAGCAGAAGAAATAGCAAGAATTTATGGATACAACAACATAGAAGGAACTATTTTTAAAGTTCAAACTGAAAGAGAACCTAAATACAAAAATGAAGTTTTAGGGGAAGAAGTAATTAGATTAATGACATCTTCAGGATTAAACCAATCTATAAGTTACTCATTTATTTCACCTAAAGCTTTCGATAAGATAAACCTTAAAGAAGATAGCACTTTAAGAAATGTAGTTAAAATCAAAAATCCATTAGGAGAAGATTATAGCGTAATGAGAACTACTACTATAGCTTCAATGATGGAATCATTAGCTAGAAACTCTGCAAGAAGTAATAGCGAAGCTTTATTATTTGAAATAGGTAAAGTTTACACTCCTTCAGAAAATGAAGAAGATCTACCAGTAGAGAAAAACATTTTAACTATAGGAATGTATGGAGATGTTGATTTCTTAAACCTTAAAGGAATAGTTGAAAACTTAATTGAAGGTTTAGGAGTTAAGGGAGTTAAGTTCCAAAGAGAAAGCGAAAATCCTAGCTTCCACCCAGGAAAAACTGCAAAACTTATAGTTGGAAGAAAAACAGAAGCTGGAGTATTTGGAGAAGTTCATCCAAACCTTAACGAAAACTTTGGTATAGATAAACCTTGTTATATAGCAGAATTAGATTTAGATTCTATATACGATAACTCAGTAACTGAGAAAAAATATAAAGAACTTCCAAAGTTCCCAGCAGTAACTAGAGATATAGCACTTTTAGTAGAAGATTCAATTTTAGTTGGAGATATAGAAGATACTATAAGAAAAGCATCAGGAAACTTAGTTGAAAAAGTTGAACTTTTTGATATCTATAAGGGAGAGCAAATCCCAGAAGGTAAAAAAAGTATAGCTTATGCAATAGCTTATAGAAATCCACAAAAAACTTTAACTGATAAAGAAGTAAATAAAGTTCACGATAAAATATTAAGAGCTTTAGAGCACAAATTAGGTGCAATTTTAAGATAAAAAAAGAGAAATTTAAAAAGTCATGATAAAAATCATGGCTTTTTTTCTATTTTATTCAAAAATATGGTAAAATATAAGGGGGAAATATTTAAATTTTACTTAACATAATTGTTAAATTGCAAAAATTTAAATATAATTAAAGTATAAGTATATAAAATTTTGAGGTGGCAAAAATATGAAGAAAATTACAGTTAATATAAATGGGGTAGATTACAATTTAAGGGGAGAGGGAAATGAAGATTATCTTCGTGAAATATCTTCTTATGTAGATGGGAAATTAAAAGAGATAGGTTCTAAAAATAATATGCTATCAGTATCACAAGCTGCAGTTTTAACTGCTGTTAATATTACAGATGAATTATATAAAACAGACGATGCTTTAAGAGAACTTGCTAAAAATAGAAATAATTTAGAAAAAGAGAAGAAAACTCTTTATAAAACTATAGATGGTTTAAAAGAAAATTTAGACGAAGTTAAAAAGGAAACAGAAAAAGAAAAGTTAGGATTTGAAAGTGTTATATCTGGACTTAAAAAAGACAGGGAAGAATTATTAAAAGAAAAAAATACTTTTATTAAAGATTCTGAAAATCTAAAATTAAATTTATCTACTAAAAATAAAAAAGAAAATAATTTAAAAGAAGAGATAAAAAAGGTTTTAAAGGATTTAAATAATTTAAAAATAGAAAAAGATAATTTACTTAAAGAAAATAAAGAAATAAGACTTGAAAAGAAATCTTTAAAAGATACTGTTTTAAACTTAAATAAAGAAAATGAAATCAGAAGCTGCAAGAAAGAGAAAATTTAAGTAGTTTTTTGAAAGAAGGTATGAAATATGCCAAC